>NZ_JAAHHG010000174.1 GCF_010692555.1 Okeania sp. SIO3B5
TCTAGAACAAAGTAAAAGGAATTTTTCTGAGTCACTAACACAAGAATTATCTGTTCTAGATATGAGTCAAGCATTAGCTATTAGTGGAATTTCAGGTGCATTAGGTATTAGTATTGCTAATTTATTAGGCATTTCTAAAGCAGCAATTTTATTCACCACTATTTTAATAGTTTCTCTAGCCACAATATTTCCCCAATATTTAGGAAAATTAACAGTAGCAGACAAAATTGGTACTTTATTAATGCAGATATTTTTTGCCGTAATTGGAGCTAGTGCTAATATCTGGAAAGTTCTAGAATTTGGACCATTTTTATTTTTTTTCGCTGGGGTAATTTTGACCGTTCATTTACTTTTTCTGTTACTAGCTGGTAAATTATTAAACTTAGAATTAGCTGAGTTAGTTGTCGCTTCTAACGCCAATTTGGGAGGTCCTACTACTGCTGCTGCTATGGCAAAAGCCAAAAATTGGTATCAATTAGTAACTCCTGCCATTCTTTGTGGTATTTTTGGTTATGCTTTAGCTACTTTTATTGGAGTTGCTCTAGCTAATTTTTTGGGTTAAAAAATAGGGGAAGGAGTCAGGAGTCAGGAGTCAGGAGTCAGGAGGAAATGGGAGTTGTAGGGGCATCTATCTGAATCGCCCGTACAGAAGAATAGTCCCTTAATTTTTCTGCCTCGCGTTACCCCAAAATCCTCACTTTTTCAGCTCTATTGATCGAAAAGCTGGTACTTTTTCCAAACCTAAAATTGCTCAAAGTTTTATCTGTCAATGCTTTGTTATTTGATCGGCAAACCCTACCTATTCCCTATTCCATACTCCCTAAAAAAGTTTAAATTCATCAAATTTTACTACATTAGAATTAGGTTTTCTGGTATCAAAATAGTAACTACTAACTGTTCCTGTCTCGGTCTCAAAAATACTAAAAACTGTAATATCATTACTAGCAATATAAGGTTGAGGTTTTCCCTTTTCATCTAGCAAAGGTGCAATGGTTGGAATTATCGGTTCTAAACCATTAGGATTACCAACTTCAGCATATTTTTCCTGATAATCTAAAGGTACATTTCGCTTTTTATCTTCTACATAAGCTCCATAACTATTACCCACATTTGATGTTTCTAGAAAGTGCATTCCACTCGGACTAACAAAACGATTCCAAAGATGAGAATGCCCATAAAATACTAACTGTACGCCAGCAGTTTCTAACAAAGGTAAAACATCTCGAATAATATAGTCATTTTGTTGGGGATATTCATAACGAATCATCGTAATATTGCCATTTTTATCTCTGTCAATAAATTGCACTGGATTAGTATAAGCAGGAGCAATATTTTCACCAAGAGAATGAGGCGGATGGTGAAACATTACGACTTTGTATTTAGCTTGTTTAAATTCCTCACTTGCCAATTCTTTTTCTAACCAATTATATTGCTCGCTACCTCGATCGATAGGTTCAAAAATATGCTGACCATAACCCCATTCAGTCGGGTTATCAAAATCTTTTTTTCGCTCCCGATATTTACCTCTCGCATTATCTCTTAAATGAGGAACTCTCCAGATATTCGTAATATATAAAACTACTAAACGTACATCGCCAAAAGTTACAGCATAATAATTTTTTTCTTCTGAACCATTTTGAGGTAGCGTAAAAATTTCTTGGTAAGTGTCAGTATTAAAAGAATTATTTTTTAACCAAGCTATATCAGGATTAATATTTGTGGAATTTTGCCTATATAAATCTGATGCAGCATCCCGTGGGTAGGGTTGACTAAATTGGTAATTTAAAGAAGTTTTCATGGAAAATATACCCATTACTTCGTGGTTGCCAATTGCTGGAAAAAGAGGCATATTTTGGATTAACTCCCCACCTTTATAAATAGTTTTTTTGCCATTTTTTTCTAATTCATAATTAGCCCTACCTTGGAGATTAGAAAAAAAAGAATTTCCTCGATTATCATCAAACCATTCTGAGGCACGATCAGGAATATTAACTAAATCTCCAGCAAAAAAAATAGCGTCTAATTTATCAAAATTTTCTGTTACCTTTTGTAGATTTGCAGAAGTCATTGGTTTTAATTGATGGTCGGAAGTTAGGAGAATTTTTAAAGGTCTATCAGAGGTTGGTTTAGCAGCCAAAGTAAAAATTTTGCTCCTCATATTTTCCCCATTTTCTTTTTGGCTAATAATTTGATATGGCACAGAAATATTAGGTGTTAAACCAATAACTTTGGCTTCATGTCGCCAGATATCTCGCATAATAGGTTGTTGATAAATTAAACCTTTTTCTGTTTGTTTTCCTACGCGAGAATCTTGGTCTTCACGAGTGCGACTTAGTTTAGTAGTATTTGCCTCAACAATTTGATTCAAATTTTCACCATAAACTACAAAATGACCTTTGCCAGGAAATTTAGTAAACCAAACAACTTGTACAGACTTTTCTGTTGGAGCTTGGAGAAATGGATCTGTTAAAAATTGGGCTGGAGATTCGAGAGAATACATGATTATAAATATGAAAATAACAACAATAATTAAAATACCAAAAATCCATGGATTACGATAAGAATCTCTGGGATTTTCAAATGTTTCTGGAGGAGGATAGAACATAGAAATAATTAGAGCAATTTGAAAAAAGGTGCTGCTGAATTAGTGTATAATATTAATCTTAATTATTTAGGAGTCAACCCAATAAGTCAGAAAGAAGGAAGAAGGAAGAAGGAAGAAGGGGGAATTTTTCAAATAAAGGGAACAATGAGAGATATAACTATCTAAAATGAATTGGAACAGTTATTTCTAAGCATATTCGATTGGGTGCATCTCATATTTGCAAAAATACTTTTTTCCTATATATTCCCTATTCTCTATTTCCTGTTACCTAAAAGCGATAAGTAAGCATTCAGCGGTCAGTTATCAGCTTTATTACCTTGAGTGGACAATTTCAACTCGTTGTTCTTGTGCTTTAATTCTTTGTTCAAAAATGCAGCAGAAGTTAAGCAAATACTTGGTTCATTCATTTTTATTGCTGTTTGCGTAGCATTCCGAAGGAAGAGCTGACTGCTAATAGCTGAATGCTTACAGCGATAAATTTTTGGCTTTATTCAAAATTGAGATGCACCCATCCGATTTACCTCTACCTTTTGTGGTATTCTTGTTTCAAAATAGTATAGCAATCCTATTTAAGTTGTAATATTTTGGTAGTAGTTAGGAGTAAGATAGGGGAGCAGTCGGATTGGCGACTTCAAGAATTAAGAATTTAGAATTAAGAATTTAGAATTACCTCTCCTTGGAAATAAGAGGATTAGGTTAAAAGGAATTTTTTTCTTTTTTATCCATGAATGGAGAGGCTTTAAACCTTAATTTTTCGGTAAAAAATTTTCAAGATTTTAAGTCCAAATTAACTATTATAAAAATTGTCACAGCAAATTTAAAATTGCTATATTATTCAATAGATATCTCCGAAAAAGATATAGGTTTTTTGCAGGAGTAGGCAACAGGCAACAGTTCAATAATGGATAATTAATAATGGATAATTGATAATTACCTATTCCTAAAAGGAAGAGGATTGAATAAAAGGAAAATTTTTTCTTGTTTCTCCTTTAAAGGAGAGGCTTTAAACCTTAATTATTCGGTAAGATATTTTTACGAAAAAGGCACGAAAAAATATTTTTTAGGGTTAATTTTTCGTATCCTTAGCCTGCTCTAATTAGGGTTTGCTGAAAAAGTATTATTGGTGAGGGAAGGAGATAGTAGACAGGAGATAGGAGAAATGGGAATGAGCGAGGAGGTAGGAGTAAGAATTGTAAGAATGATTTTTCTGCCCAATTATGCCCCTAAAATATGCTCCTTTTTGAGTGTTTTAGACTGAAACAGGCGCACTGCAATTCGACCCTAAAAAGGCTAAAACCAATATCAGTCAATGCTTTGATATTAGATCGGTAAGCCCTAATTAAAAGATTTATTTTCTGGAGATGTCTAATATTTACTCCCTCTTCCCTCTTCCTTCTTCCCTCTTCCTTCTTCCTTCTTCCTTCTTACTTTAACTAATAACTGAAATAACCAGGAATTTGCCTTGATGAAACAAAGTATAAAACCAAGCTATACACTGCACAAAAATTTTCGCCTACCAATGGGATTTTCTCCAAGAAATTTTGACTCTGGACTTACATATCAAGCTCAAACAACAGACACTTTTATTGTCACTTATCCTAAATGTGGAACAACTTGGACTCAATATATTGTTTGGATGTTATCTCACGATGGAAAACCATTATCTTTAGGTAAAAATATTAATTTAGAAGTTCCTCACCTGGAAGAAGTGGGAAGTGATTTTGTGAAATCTTTATCCGAACCTCGTTTCATAAAAACCCATTTGAATTACGATTTAACTCCCTATAATCCCGATTCAAAATACATTTATATAGCTCGTAATCCTTTCGACTGTGCTGTTTCTTTTTATTATCATACTAAAGGATTCATCAAACATTATGATTTTGCTGAAGGTACATTTGATGACTTTTTTGAATGTTTTATTAATGGAGAAGTAGACTGTGGAGATTACTTCGACCATTTAGTTGGTTGGGTGCAACATAAAAGCAATAAAAATGTTCTATTTTTAACTTATGAATCTATGAAAAATAACCCGAAAGAAAATATTATTGCCATAGCAAAGTTTTTAGGCGATCGCTATGTAGAAAAAATCGAAAATCCACAAATTCTAGAAAGCATTCTTTACCATACAAGCTTTACTAGCATGAGCAAAAATCAAAGTCGTTGGTCTAGTCAACGTCCTACTAATATGACTCCATTTATTCGTCAAGGAAAAGTAGGAGATTGGAAGTCACATTTCTCAGCTTCTCAAACTCAGAGATTAAGTCAAAAATTGAGGATAAGAACTGTTGGCACTGAAGCTGAAAAATTATGGAAAATTCCTGAATAATTCTGATTATTTTTCAAGGAAAAGTCAGGGATAATAGATTGTATTTCTCAGTCTTTTAAACCCATAAATTACAGTAATTTTGAGGATAGTGAGGTACACTTATAGGACTATTCTTATATTTCCTATTCCCTAGAACAATAAAACTTTGTACCTCATCAACTAGAAAACTATTGCAAGTCAAAAACTGAGGATAATAACTACGGTAGTCCTGCATAGTAATGGTATACAGGAAAAAGGAATACTAGGCACGGGAGCAAGATGCTCCCACTGTTCTCGTAACAAAAATAATGACAATGTACAACCATTACAATGCAGCACCACCATAACTACTAATATTGAAGCTGAAAATTTATGGTAAATTTATGAATAATTTGGAAAAAATGATGCTAAATAAGAAAAATAATTTGTCAAATCAACTAACACTATTTTCTCAAAAATAGGAAAAAAATTGATATAATTAAATCTGACGATTAGTTGTAACTTTTTGGTAAAAAAAATGGTTAATCAATATACAGGAATTACTAATTATATCATGTCCGGATAATCAGTGATAAAAAAACTTTCTCCCTTTAAACCAATATTCCCTTCTGCCTTCTGCCTCCAGCATAGCTGCCTTCCTTCCCCCTAAGTGTAAGTATTCAACCGGACATGATATAACAATTACCCTCTTTAGACAGGATGCTTATCAAAAATTATTTGATGAAGCAGGATTTGATTTCCAAGGTGTTAATAATGACAATAGCTTGGCGGTCTACAAAAAGAGATAAAAATCTATTGGTACTGAAACTGAAAATTTATAGTCTTTTCCTTCTAATAACTTTAAGTAAAATGTTTTAGATAGCCTTTTAGTCCACCAATATAAAATAGGTCTTTTAAATAAATATCTGTATCAGGTTTTAATAAATCTGTTGGTTTAAATCCACATAATATAGAACTGTAACTAAGATCTATTTGTGGAGAACTAGAATTCGTTATCATTCGGTATAGTATCAAATCTTTATCTATTTTTTCAATATCAACATAGCTAGATATTCTATCTCCTACTACCTGATTTAACAATAGAACAAAAATACAAACTTGGCTTTTATTTTGTTCTTTTTCACTTATTTTCCATTTAACTATATCTAGAAAATTCTGGCATAAATCATGTTCTAGGTTGACATATCCCTCAGATAACTCATAAATAAATTCATCTATTTCACAATCAATATCTTTCTCCAAGATTCTATTAAAGCAAGTAGTTTTAACTTGTAAACTTACTGCTCTCTTATCCCTTAAATAGAAATCTGTTCCATCATCTCCCCATTCATATAACTCGTAATCAACATCACTAATTAATTTACCTAAATATTGTTTTACAGATTCTTCTCCTATTTTACCTATTTTATAATTCATAAATTTATCGGGCAATAAATTCCCATGATTATATTTGTATGTTAACTCCGTACAAAACCAATTCATTTGTTCTTCTTTTTCATCATCACCATCACATACAGAATATAGATGAATAGCCTCATCAAAATCGTATTTTCCCCTTGTAAAACCAGGCATCATGTCTTTTAGTTTGATAATAAATTCATCTTGTTGTGATTCTAAAATTGTCATCCAATTAATTTCTGGCATGAGATAAATTATCAATATTTGACTCAAATTGACTCTTTTTTAAATATTAAATTATACAACATTTTAATCAATTCGGTTAAAAGTTATTAACCGAATCCTAACTTCGATCACAACACCATCACACCTTTAATATAATCCGACAATTTGTGGTCATGGATAAACGCTTGTGGTACAGTTTCCAGGGAGTCGTAACGATGTGTAATCAATGAAGACACATCTATCTGTTTCTCTTCCAGCGCTCTGAGTGCTTGAGAGTAGGTTAATGAGCGTCCCCGGTCGTTGAAATTTCCAGAACCTGCTTCATAAAACTGATATAAAACGTCACATAGCGTGACATTTTCATGTTTACTTCCTGCTTCCACCGGAACTGTCGGCAGCACTCCGTCCACAGGCATCAACGGTCAAGCCGACCGCACTTCTTGAGTGTGTCTTACATTCCGAGGAAACCTCGGAATTACACACTCGCTTTCTTAAATTAATTGAGGCATTCAAGTCTCTCTCAATGGATAAACCGCATTCTGGGCAGTCATAAGTTCTGATATTTAAAGGCATATCCTGTACATGACCACAATTAGAGCAAGTTTTTGATGATGGAAAAAATCTGTCTACTACTACTAATTCACAGCCATACCATTGACACTTGTATTCTAGCTGTCTTCTAAATTCATAAAATCACTATCTGCTAATTGATTTAGCTAGCTTATGGTTAGCTAACATACCAGACACATTGTCATACTTCAATCACAACAGTGCCGTGGTTTTTGGCTAAATATGTTGTCAATTTATCAAGTGCGTCTTTACGGATGTTAGCTACTCGTCTATGTTGTTTTGCTAGCTTGACTACAGCTTTGTACCAATTGCTTGAATGCTTAACTTTCCTACTCAGTTGTTGTTGTAACTTAGCTAATCTGTTTTGCGCTTTTTTGTAGGGCTTAATACTCTTGAATACTTCACCTGTACTTAGTGTTGCTAGTGTCTTAATTCCTAAATCTACACCTACAACTTCTGTGGTTTTTGGTGTTGAGGTTGGAGTAAATTCATAGCTGCAACTTAAATACCAGTCACCAGCTTGTCTGCTGATAGTTATTTTTTTAGTTGTTGCTTCAATTGGTTCATAAGTTTTGACTATACCAATAAAAGGTAATTTGTGATTCCATCCGTTTAATTCTATTGGTTTTCCACAATTATCTATGGTGAATGAATCAGACTTACCTTTCTTTTTAAATCTTGGGCGTTTACCTAAGCCTTGGAAGAACCTTTTAAATGCTTCACCCAAGTTAATAAAAGCATATTGATAAACTTTAGATGATAAGTTTTTCATCCAGGGGTAGAGTGGTTTGGTGTGATTGGTAAAAACCTCTCTGAGTTTACGAGGGTTGGGCTTGTAACCATCAATATATGCAGCATTCCATAGACTTAAACCCCAGTTGTAGCACCATCTGCTATAACCTGCGTGTTGTGCCATCAAAGTTTTTTGTTGATTATTTAATTTGAGTTTAGTTCTGATGGACTTCATGGAGATTGAGGGCAGTTTATCTAATGGTATGCTTTTTAACGTATTGTATCGTTATTATTTGATTAAGTCAATGTTCCCCAGAAAAAATGTGAAAGTCCGAACCGCATAAACCAACCGCTGATGTGCGTAACAGGATTTCATTAGAATCAACTTGAGGTTTAGGAACTTCACGGACTTTTAACTTGCCAAGATCGCACAGAACTAGCGCTTGCATTGTGGCAGTTTTATTTATTAGATTGTTCATAATATTCTGCTCCGTCAAACTAATACAATTTTTCTTAATGTTCTGAAATTAAAGTTATCACACCAAATTAAATATAAAAAGATACACTTTAATCAATCCGGTTTACAACTTTTAACGGAAGAATTTAAATTAATACAGTTTATATTTTAATAGTCTAATTCTGAAATCAATATGCTAATAGTCCAAAAATACGGTGGTACATCAGTCGGCTCTGTGGAAAGAATTAAAGCAGTGGCCCAACGTATAGCTAAAACAGCAAGCGATCGCTCAGTAGTAGTAGTAGTCTCAGCTATGGGAAAAACCACAGATGGTTTAGTCAAACTGGCAAAGGAAATCTCCTCCAACCCCTGTCGCCGAGAAATGGATATGCTATTATCCACAGGGGAACAAGTGACCATCGCTCTCTTGAGTATGGCCTTACAAGAGTTGGGAGTGTCAGCTATTTCCCTTACTGGAGCGCAGGTAGGAATAGTCACAGAAGCTGAACATTCCCGCGCTCGTATTTTACATATTCAAACCGAACGCATAGAAGAACATATTCAAATGGGAGAAGTTGTAGTCGTTGCAGGTTTCCAAGGTATTAGTCAGACTCGCTACCAGGAAATCACAACATTAGGTAGAGGCGGTTCGGATACTTCCGCAGTCGCTTTAGCAGCAGCACTCCAAGCAGAAAGATGTGAAATATATACAGACGTACCTGGAATTTTAACAACTGACCCCCGCATAGTACCTGAAGCGCAGTTAATGTCAGACATTACCTGTGATGAAATGTTGGAGTTGGCAAGTTTAGGGGCAAAAGTGCTGCACCCGAGAGCAGTGGAAATTGCTCGAAATTATGGAATGCCGTTAGTAGTTTTATCTAGTTGGAGCGATGCTCCTGGTACTCGTGTAGTTTCCCCAATACCCCAACATCGTGCTTTGCAAGATTTGGAGTTGACAAAATCTGTAGATGCTGTGGAATATGACATTAACCAAGGAGGAGTTTCTCTGTTGCGCGTTCCTGATCGCCCTGGTGTGGCAGCCAAATTATTTTCTGGTATTGCGGTACAAAATATAGATGTAGATTTGATTATTCAATCTATTCACGAAAGCAATACTAATGATATTGCCTTCACAGTCGGCAAAGATACTTTGAAACAAGCGGCAGCAGTAGCGGATGCTATACTACCTGCTTTAGGAAAAAATTCTGACCCCAGTTTGGGCGAACCGGAAGTCAGAACAGAAGAGCGACCTATTGCTAAAGTCAGTCTTGTGGGTGCGGGAATGATCGGACGACCACGAGTAGCAGCAAAAATGTTTGAGACTTTGGCAGCAGTAGGAGTAAATATATTAATGATTTCTACTTCGGAAGTTAAGGTCAGTTGTGTGGTTGATGCAGAAGATTGTGAAAAGGCGGTTAGTTCTTTGTGTCAAGCATTTGATGTGGATGTTGCAGATATTTCTACTAACTCTACTGCTTCTGAGTCGGAAGAAGTTACCCCACCAGTGCGAGCAGTTGCTTTAGACATGAAGCAAGCAAGACTAGCGGTACGTCAAATTCCGGATACTCCAGGTGTTGCAGCTAAAATATTTGGTTTATTGGCGCAGAATAATATTAGTGTGGATATGATTATTCAGTCACAACGTTGTCATAGTGTGAATGGGGTTTTGACTCGCGATCTTGCTTTTACTGTCTCCCAACCAGAGGGAGAAACTGCATATCAAATTTTGGTAAATGCAGCATTAGAGTTTGGTTGGGGAGAAGTGGTGTTGGAGAGTGCTATTTCTAAAGTGAGTGTAGTGGGGTCTGGAATGATTGCACATCCAGGGGTGGCAGCGCAAATGTTTGAGGCGTTGGCAGCAAGTCAAATCAATATTTTGATGATTGCTACTTCGGAAATTAAAATTAGTTGTGTGGTAGAAGAGGAGGATGGTGTAAAAGCGTTGCAAGCTATTCACAAAGCTTTTGGTTTGTCTGGTAATGAGGTTGTTAAAGTTCCGGCATATTGAAGAAGGAGTCAGTCCTCAGTCCTCAGGAGTCAGGAGAGAAAGAAAGGTTCAAAGGGTAATTTGGCGTTGGTGAATCAAACTTAGGACTTACGCAGATACGCTATATATAGCGCTCAAAACTATTGTCCAACAGTTACTTTACTCTATAAATAGTGCCTTTCCGTAAGTCCTGAAACTATGAATTACAGCGCTTTTCACTCGAGTAGACCACAAAGTCAGGCATCTATTGTGGAATTCGCAGCCCTCGTTTCGCTTACCACCTAACACTTAACACCTACCACCTAACTTTTTAACTGTGGTTTACCCATTTAAAAACTGCTGTAAGATATTTGGACTGACCGTAATCAACATCAGAATTATGAATACCTCTTTCACTATAGCAATAGACATCTCTAGAAAATAAATCTTTTAATTAGAGCAGGCTAAGGATACGAAAAATTCACCCTAAAAAATCTTTTTTCGTGCCTTTTTCGTAAAAACATCTTATATCATGTCCGGTTGAACAGTGATAAATAAATAACTACGGAGGAGTCAGTCCTCAGTCCTCAGGAGTCAGGAGGAAAGAGGGAAGAAAGAAGAAGAACTGGAGTTGAAGGAGAAAGTTTTTTTATCACTAATTATCCGGACATGATATTACCTGTTGCCCGTTGCCAGATGAGCTGTTGCCTACTCCTGCAAAAAATCTATATCTTTTTCGGAGATGTCTAATGTGCGCTGACATATTTACACATTATTTTTTGTACACCTTTTCGCTTACTGCACTTTGAGCTGGACATGGCTTTGTTGCATGAAAGTATATAGCTGCCGCACTTGCTCCGCATATCTATAGCAATGTGCGCTGAAACTGCTGTAACTATTGGACAATAGATAAATAGAACATCAGTATTTGAAATCAAAAAGCTGAAACCTTTACAGGTAAAAGCTTTGATATTTTAACGGTCAGCCATAACTGGGGTCTGCTGAAAAAATTGGTTGGTGGGGGTAGGACACGGGGACACGGAGACGCGGAGACGCGGAGATTAGAGCGAATAGGCAACGGTTTCGGCCATTTTATGTGAAGAAATTTTCTTGAATTTCAGCAGAAAATTTCAGTAATATCATGTTCGGATAATCAGTTATAAAAAACCTTCTGCCTTCTAACCTTGCTCTTTCCCTTCTGCCTTCTGCCCTCAGCATAGCTGCCTTCGGTCTGCAGATATTATAAGTATTCAACCGAACATGATATAAATTGATGCCAAACTAGCTAATAACTAGGATATAAATTGAATATGAAAAGCTCCTAACTCTTGGCTATCCTGACTTTTAGCTTTATGAGCGCAAGCCCTAACTATTGGACAATAGTAAATAGAACATCAATAGTCGCCAAACAGAGCGATTAAGCTGCCGCACTTGCTCCGCCAACGCTTACTCCGCTAACGCTTTCTGTGCAGAGCAATAACTATTGGACAATAGTAAATAGAACATCAATAATCGCCAAACAGAGCGATTAAGCTGCCGCACTTGCTCCGCCAACGCTTACTCCGCTAACGCTTTCTGTGCAGAGCAATAACTATTGGACAATAGTAAATAGAACATCAATAATCGCCAAACAGAGCGATTAAGCTGCCGCACTTGCTCCGCCAACGCTTACTCCGCTAACGCTTTCTGTGCAGAGCAATAACTATTGGACAATAGTAAATAGAACATCAATAATCGCCAAACAGAGCGATTAAGCTGCCGCACTTGCTCCGCCAACGCTTTCTGTGCAGAGCAATAACTATTGGACAATAGTAAATAGAACATCAATAATCGCCAAACAGAGCGATTAAGCTGCCGCACTTACTCCGCCAACGCTTTCTGTGCAGAGCAATAACTATTGGACAATAGTAAATAGAACATCAATAGTCGCCAAACAGAGCGATTAAGCTGCCGCACTTGCTCCGCCAACGCTTTCTGTGCAGAGCAATAACTATTGGACAATAGTAAATAGAACATCAATAGTCGCCAAACAGAGCGATTAAGCTGCCGCACTTACTCCGCCAACGCTTTCTGTGCAGAGCAATAACTATTGGACAATAGTAAATAGAACATCAATAGTCGCCAAACAGAGCGATTAAGCTGCCGCACTTACTCCGCCAACGCTTTCTGTGCAGAGCAATAACTATTGGACAATAGTAAATAGGGCTTGCTGAAAAAGTCTTATGGGTGAGGGTAGAAGACAGGAGACAGGAGACAGGAGACAGAAGAAATGGGAATTTAGAGGAGGTAGTAGTTAAGAATTGTCCCAAGATTGTTCTGCCCAACTATGCACCTAAAATACTAACTTTTTGAGCGTGAAGAGCTGAAACAGGCGCACTTTTTTCGACCCTAAAAAGGTTAAAACCTTTACCTGTAAATGCTTTGATATTTAATCAGCAAGCCCTAAATAGAACATCAATAATCGCGTGCTTAGAGCGATTAAGCTGCGGAATGGATGTTAAGAACGCTACTTTCATGCAACAAAGCTGCTGGACATTGTAAATACCTGAGCGCTCATTGCTATACTTGTTCCCGAACAACTCATAAACGAAATAATCTGTAGGGACGTTGCATGCAACGTCCCTACCTTATTCCCTATTCCCTATAACTAATTACCCAGATTCTATATCACTTATGAAACGACTAATTTCTATAATTATCAGTTTACTTATTCTGACAGCTATCTATTGGAAAATTGATTTTTCTGGACTGATAAAAGTATTCCAAAATTCTCACCCTGTATGGATGGTAATTAGTGTTAGTATGATAGCGCCATTGACAATGTTAACTGCTTGGCGATTACAACAATTAATGCCAAAAAGAGGGAATAAATCATCATCTTATCTAAATTTTGGAGAAGCAAATCAATTAATTTTAGCTGCCAGTGTATTAAATATGATATTACCCTCAAAAATGGGGGATATTGTCAAAGCTTATTTTATGAAACAAAGAGGACATTTAGAGGGAAGTTTATCTCTTTCTCTAGTGATATTTGAAAAGGCTTGCGATTTAGTTTCTTTGTTAATCTGGTGTGCTTTTGGATTGATTGTTTATCCAGAAAAAGATTTATTATTTTGGGTGATGACTGCTGGAGTAACTTTAGGATTAATTATTGGATTATTATTATTATCTTCTCGCAAATTTACTAATATATTTTTTCAAATAGCACGGAAAATTGCTCCGAAAAAAATATATTCAAAGATTGATAGTTTAGAGCTTTCTTGGATAGAAATGCACAGATATTTTTGGCATGACAAAGTACAATTAACGAAAATTGCTACTACTTCAATATTTATCTGGTTCGGACATCTATTACAAATTTGGTTTTTTACTCTAGCGTTAAATGTTTCGGTTCCACTTTTGGCAAGTTTAGCATTATCTCCCTTAGCAATTTTGGCTGGATTATTACCTTTAACTTTTGCTGGAGTTGGTACTCGTGATGCTGCTTTTATTCTGTTTTATCAACCTTATTTTTCTACAGAAGTTGGGGCGGCTTTAGGATTACTTTGTACATCCCGTTATGTATTACCAGCAATTGCTGGTTTACCATTTTTCGGGAAATATTTAGTTGGAATAAACAAGATGGAAAGTCTCAGAAAATCTGAGGGAATAGGGGAGTAGGGAAGTGTGGGAGGCTTAAAACCTTTGTAACACAGGCATCTTGCCTGTCAAAGTTGTACCTCGCCTTAATTTAATGCCTAAAACCATTAAAAACATTATTAGCAAAAACTCCAGGTTTGGTAGGGGGTTTGGAGACTAAACCCCTAGGAGGCAAGATGCCTGTGTTATACCAATTTTATAAATGTTTGCTACAAATAGCTAGGGTATTTCTTAGAATCCAGAATTCAGAATCCAGAATTCAGAATGGATAGATTTAATACCATTTTTGATGTTTTAAATTATCTTTTTCGTCAAATATACTTGATTTGAAAGTTTATTTATGATTCTTATTATTCGTAACAATCTTTTTTAAAAATGGTGTTATACCAAGCGTGAAAAAAGAATGCTATACTTGGGTGAAACTCCCATTATTAAGGAATAAATACTGACTGAATAGCTTTTTTGATAATTATTAGTCAATTAGTGTTAATTATTCTTATTTTTCCTTCTCTCCCCTTACTCCTATACTTAAGAAAGTGTAGCAAAAATTTATTAAATTCCTATTAGTTTTGTGCAGCTATTACAGGCAAGATGCCTGTGTTACACCGGATTTGTTGAGGATGGAAATTATGGGAAATAAAAAGTTATATTTACCAGATTTTAAGTTTTTATTTGACAGACCAATACTATCTTATATAATTATTGCTTTTGGGGTGGCTGTAAGGTTAGTTCAATATTTATCTAATCGTTCTCTATGGGCGGATGAAGCGGTTTTGGCTTTGAATATTATCAATCGTTCTTATTTGGAATTGTTCCAATCTTTGGATTATGACCAAGGTGCGCCGATTGGTTTTTTGATGGTAGAAAAATTGGCAGTTCAGATATTAGGGAATAATGAGTATGCTCTACGTTTATTTCCTTTTATTTGTGGCGTAGGTTCGTTATTTTTATTTTATGAATTAGCAAAAAAATTGATTTCTAAACCTGCTATTCCTATAGGCTTAATTTTGTTTGCCAGTTTGGAATACTTAGTCTACTATTCCGCAGAAGTAAAACAATATTCTAGTGATGTAGCGATCGCTCTCTTTTTATATCTACTGTTACTACCTTTGGTTAAGGCAAAATTGAGCTTTGGTCAAATGATTAGATTTTCTTTGCTCGGAGCGATCGCTATTTGGTTTTCTCATCCTTCTATCTTTATTTTGGCAAGTATTGGGGGTAGTGCTTTACTAATTAATTTTTGGCAGAAAGACCTGAGTAAAGTCAAAAATTTATTACTCATTTATTCAGCTTGGGTTTTAAGTTTTGTCATCTTTTATTTTGTGTCTTTGAGAAATTTAACTGGCAATGAAACTCTAACAACTTCTTGGGGAAAAGCTTTTCCTAGTTCCCCATTTGATATTGTTTGGATGTTTGATGCTTTTGGCAAATTTTTCTATAAACCTTTGGGTTTTACTAAATGGATGGATGGATTAGCTATTATCCTTTTTTTAATAGGTTGTATTTCTTGTTGGTTGAGCAGAAAAGAAATTTTGTTGCTATTACTTTCTCCATTATTCGTAACTTTTCTGGCATCCTTTTTACACCAATACCCATTTCGCAGTCGTCTAGTTTTATTTCTCACTCCATTCGTAATTTTTCTCATAGCAGCAGGTGGAGGTTATATTCTGAGAAAATCTAAAGCTCGACCGATAAAAATTATTGGTATTTTCTTGGTTATCTTATTGTTATATAAACCTTTATCAAAAGCCATTGATTTGATAGAAGACCCCATAACTTACTCAGAAATTAAACCTGTGCTGAATTATATTCAAAAAAATCAACAACCAGGGGATGTTTTATATATTTATCAACGAGGAATATATCAATTTCAGTATTATGCAGAAAAATATGGTTATCAGGAAGGAGATTATATTATTGGTGTGGATGATTTAGATAAATATGATGGTCAAGAATTATCAATTGCTGAAATGACAAGATATGAAAAAGACTTAGATAAACTGCGGGGAAATAAGAGAGTTTGGTTATTATTTTCTCATACTCATATTCCCGCAGAAAGGAGATTTTTAAATTATTATTTGAATGAAATTGGTCTGAGGATGGATACCTTTGAAAAGCCAGGGTCTTATGTATATTTGTATGATTTTAGTTAAGGTCTGGGTTGGTATTTGAGAATTATCAAAATAATATGGGTCGCGCAACCCCGCCTTTGAAGGCAGGGCTGTTTCAAAGTATTGTAGATTAAGGATGAGCGGGAGAATGGGAGTAATGGGGATAGTGGAACAGTGAAATTTGCCAAAATTTGCCGATTTTGAGCGCCAATAAGCCTCTTTAAGCTATAAGAGAATATTTGGTTCAACGCCGCTTAAAAGCCTCCATCCCCGTGTCTCCGTTTCTCCGCGTCCCCGTGTCTATCGAGAATGAAACAGCCCTACTCCACCGGAGGGGTTAAGGGTAGGTTAACTTCTGACTTCTGACTTCGTTAGCAGGTTAGGGCATGAATCGATGCACCCACATATTTTTGTAACTAGAGTCTAACTCCCCTTGGTTGTAGATACTTTGAGCATCTCCATAACTGCTACTGGCAACACAAGCTGCATAGATACAATAGCTGGAATAATAGCCATCGTAGAAATCCCCTCCCAGATCGTACCTCCAGTTAGGTGCATCGAATTCGCTCCAGGGATCTTTAACCTCAAACTTATAACTATTGTTTTCAGTATTGATTTCCAGACCTGAGAGGCAAATTACATGACCTGAATGAGTTAACCAACCATGGGTAATCAGAAAATCTCCCTCTTCCAGCCAGGTTTTTACATCATCAAGGGAAGCATTCAGATACAATTCATAATTAACCGGAAACTGACGAATCACATCGGCCATTACTTGCGGATCGCCAGGACTGCCGATGGCTTCCAACCGCTGACGAATATCTTCAATATTTGGGTCATCAACAGCCATAGCAATACAGGTACTCTGGCAAGTGTAGGAATCGGGTTGGCTTAGATTAAGAACTTTAAGTTTGGTATGGTAATCCCGAATAGCATTCATGGTTTCAGGACTTGCTGGCATAGTTTAATCTCCTAAGTTTAAATTTTAGTTGGACGAAAGCTAAAACCATAATTATTCTGTAACAAAACAGAAAATTGGGTTTTGATCAAAATGAGTTTGCAATTAAGACGATTTTTAAACATCATTTCTGACAAATTTATCGTAACTCTGAAAAAGGCAGATTTTAACTATTCTCTAAACCTATTTTATCAGTAAAAATATCTGGTGTTGGTAAGAAGGGTATAGCCCACCAGGGATTATGTTGTTCTAACTCCTCCAATTTATACGAACCAGTAGCAACAGCAATATACCTAGCACCAATTGCCTGACAACAGCTTATATCATGTGGCGTATCTCCTATCACATAAACTTTTTCTAAGGTGACATACTCCCGACTTTGAGACAAGCTACAAAGCGGGCTACGAGCGCGACTCTACTGTGTAGACATAAGCTGAACTAACAAGGAATGCCCTTCCTCTTCAATTGATTTAGAATAGGCTCAATTGAGTACCTTGATATGATTCAAATTTGATTGGTGGCAACAAGTCTTTAATCAATACTTTGGCTCTATTTCTAATATTAATTGCAGCATTATAATCACGTCCGATTGATAGATTACACTTAGGACAATCATGCTGTCTTTGAGCCAAAGTTTTCTTAACTTTATGACCACAATTACTACATTCAGTTGACGTCCCGTGAGGTTTAACCTCTACAATTAGCTGACCAGCTTTTTCCTCTTTCAGAGGAGCTGCGCTAACGGCTTTGTTAGCTAATATAGTCTTGAAGTTTCCCCAACCTGCATCATGTACAGACTTAGCTAATCTAGATTTAGTCATGCCTTTAATATTCAACTTTTCTACTGCTACAATGTCATACTTAGATAACAATTCATTAGCAGTTTTAAAGTGAAAATATTTTCTAGTATCAGCTACTTTTCTATGTTTCTTAGCTAATTGTTTAATTGCCTTTTGCCTACGTTTAGAGCCTTTTTTTCTTCTAGATACTTTCCTTTGAGCTGACTTGAGTTTTCGTTACCAGTGGTTAATAATGTGCCGTCAATATCCCAAAATAGTATTGTAGTCATTTTGATTCGGAGTAACTGGTTAATTTTTTAGAAATTAATAAATATTTTCTACTTTTAACTATTATTTTGTAAGCATTCAGCTATTGCTTTTAGTTTTAGATAAAAGCTTTACTAATTGAGGCAGAATTTATACTTAACTATAAAAGCTAGCTGAAACAGTCTATGTTCATTAAAACTCATTCTTTTCGAGGAGAGGTAATTGTTAATTATTAATTATTAATTGTTGAATAATATTCTATTTTTTCTTACTTTTAAAGTTTTAAAATTTGCCTTTTGACATAATTTTAGATAGCTTTTGTAGATATAGAAACCCCAAATGATTAGTGAAAAAAACAGTAGGGGGTTTGGTCTCCAAATCCCATTTTTGCTTGAGTTTAGATACCAAGCCTCTATAATAAAATTTTATAGCCTATGGGCAGATTACTATAGGTTTTGATTTTGACTTATTTAGGGCTTGCTGATTAATTATCAAAGCATTGACAGATAAAGACTTTAGCCTTTTTGGGGTAGAAAAAAGTGCCCCTATTTTAGTCTAAAACGTTCAAAAATTTAGTATTTTAGGCTCATAATAGATACTTTTGAAAAGTTTGGAGCTTATATATCTTTGTATATTAT
>NZ_JAAHHG010000175.1 GCF_010692555.1 Okeania sp. SIO3B5
TTTTTACACCTGGTTCTTCCATGTATTCTGTCATTTTTGCTTGTAGGGTTTTCAGATTATCTGAAGGTGACATTAGTTCCACCACAAAATCTGGGCAAATAGGAGCGAATTTTTGTTGTTCCTCTAGGGATAAACTATTCCATCTTTCTAATTTTATCCAGGAAGCATCAGGAGATTTTTTTGCACCTGTAGAAAAAGTAAATCCAGTGCTTGAACTAAAAGCTAAACCCGTACCATCTTCATCAGCTCAATTCATTAACTGTTGAATAATTCTGCCATCTCGATTTCCTGTTTCAGAGCCTGTAGGAGACATAATTAATAATTCTCCAAATTTATTAGTTTCTATCTGTAAATCTCGGTTAATTTGACAGAATTCAAAAAACTGTTCATCTGTCATTTGTAAATCTGGAGGCATTTGCAAAATAATTTGGTCTTCAAGCATTATTTCTTCTCCTATTTACCAGACTTTACTCATATTTAAAACAAATCCAGGCAATACTGGGTCTCCACTTATAGCGCTGTGCGCAGGCAACAGGCAACAGGCAACAGCTCATCTGGGGGAATGAATTGCTGATAATATAAGACTTTTAGCTATTTGGCCCCTCCTGCAATTTGTAAATATACCAGCGCTCATTGCTATACAGTATCAGGATTTTCTAAACATTCTGTAAGCATTCCTGGGCAATAAATATAAACTTTTCTCTCTTTTCTATCAATTAACCAACCCAGTTTTACTCCCGGCTCTTCCATATATTCTGTCATTTTTGCTTGGAGAGTTTTTAAGCTATCTGAAGGTGACATTAATTCCAATACAAAATCTGGGCAAATAGGAGCAAACTTTTCTTTTTGTTCTGGAGATAAACTATTCCATCTTTCTAATTTTATCCAAGCAGCATCGGGAGATTTTTTTGCCCCTGTAGAAAGAGTAAATCCTGTACTAGAACTAAAAGCTATACCCGTAGCATCTTCATCTGACCAATTCATTAACTGTTGAATGATTCTGCCATCTCGATTTCCTGTTTCAGAGCCTGTAGGAGACATAATTAATAATTCTCCAAATTTATTAGTTTCTATCTGTAAATCTCGGTTAATTTGACAGAATTCAAAAAACTGTTCATCTGTTATATTCCAGTCTGAAGGTATTTTTAAAACCATTGGGTTTTCCAGCATAACTTGCCCTCCTATTTACCAAATTTTCTGCATATTTAAAATCAATCCAGGTAATATTGGTTCTCCACTTACAATCTCAGGACTTTCTAAACATTCGGTAGGCAAATTCGGTTAATTTGACAGAATTCAAAAAACTGTTCATCTGTTATATTCCAGTCTGAAGGTATTTTTAAAACCATTGGGTTTTCCAGCATAACTTGCCCTCCTGTTTACCAAACTTTCTGCATATTTAAAACAAATCCAGACAATACTGGGTCTCCACTTACAATCTCAGGATTTTCTAAACATTCGGTAGGCATTCCTGGGCGATAAATATAAACTTTTCTCTCTTTTCTATCAATTAACCAACCCAGTTTTACCCCTGGTTCTTCCATGTATTCTGTCATTTTTGCTTGGAGAGTTTTTAAGCTATCTGAAGGAGACATTAATTCCAACACAAAATCTGGGCAAATAGGAGCAAACTTTTCTTTTTGTTCTGGAGATAAACTATTCCATCTTTCTAATTTTATCCAGGAAGCATCAGGAGATTTTTTTGCACCTGTAGAAAGAGTAAATCCTGCACTAGAACTAAAAGCTATACCCGTACCATCTTGTTCTGACCATACCCATAGCTGACCAGACAAATTAAATTCTCGATTTCCTGTTTCAGAACCAGTGGGAGACATAATTAATAATTCTCCAAATTTATTAGTTTCTATGCGTAAATCTCGGTTAATTTGACAGAATTCAAAAAACTGTTCATCTGTCATTTGTAAATCTGGAGGCATTTGCAAAATAATTTGGTCTTCAAGCATTATTTCTTCTCCTATTTACCAAACTTTACTCATATTTAACACAAATCCAGGTAACACTGGGTCTCCACTCAGACTCTCAGGATTTTCTAAACTTTACTGTAGATAAATTTGGGCGATAAATATAAACTTTCTGTTGCTTTCTATCAATTAACCAACCTAATTTTACCCCTGGTTCTTCCATATATTCTTCCATTTTTGCTTGGAGAGTTTTCAGATTATCTGAAGGTGACATTAATTCCAACACAAAATCTGGGCAAATAGGAGCAAACTTTTCTTTTTGTTCTTGGGATAAACTATTCCATCTTTCTAATTTTATCCAAGAAGCATCAGGAGATTTTTTTGCCCCTGTAGAAAGAGTAAACCCAGTGCTTGAACTAAAAGCTATACCTGTACCATCTTGTTCTGACCAGAAATATAATTTTGCTGCTATACCAAGGTTACGATTTCCTGTTTCAGAACCAGTAGGAGACATAATTAATAACTCTCCAAATTTATTAGTTTCTATATGTAAATCTCCGTTAATTTGACAGAATTTAAAAAACTGTTCATCTGTCATTTGTAAATCTGGAGGCATTTGTAAAATAATTGGATAGTCAAGCATTATTTCTTCTCCTATTTACCAGACTTTACTCATCTTTAAAACAAATCCCGGTAATACTGGGTCTCCACTCACACTATCAGGATTTTCTAAACATTCGGTAGGCATTCCTGGGCGATAAATATAAACTGTATGTTGCTTTCTATCGATTAACCAACCCAGTTTTACTCCCGGCTCTTCCATATATTCTGTCATTTTTGCTTGGAGAGTTTTTAAGCTATCTGAAGGTGACATTAATTCCAATACAAAATCTGGGCAAATTGGAGCAAACTTTTCTTTTTGTTCTGGAGATAAACTATTCCATCTTTCTAATTTTATCCAAGAGGCATCAGGAGATTTTTTTGCACCTGTAGAAAGAGTAAATCCTGCACTATAACTAAAAGCTATACCCGTACCATCTTGTTCTGACCATACCCATAGCTGACCAGACAAATTAAATTCTCTATTTCCTGTTTCTGAACCAGTGGGAGACATAATTAATAACTCTCCCAATTTATTAGTTTCTATCCGTAAATCTCGGTTAATTTGACAGAATTCAAAAAATTGTTCATCTGTCATTTGTAAATCTGGAGGCATTTGTAAAATAATCGAATCGTCAAGCATAATTTTTCCCTCCTAAAAATAGTTATGGTTTACTGAAAAAGTCTTTTTTAAGGAGTAGGGGAGAATAGAACTTATAGAGGAGGTAGTCGGATATATTTGCCCCTTGATTGTTCTGCAATTATTCTGCCTTTTATGCTAACTTTTTGAGGGTTTTGGGCGTGATATCTGGCACTTTTTTCAATCCAAAAAAGGCTTTAGCCAATATCATTCAATGCTTTGAGATTTGATCGGTAAGTCCTAATTAAGGATTAAGAATCCTAGTTAAAATCTTAATCCTCAATTAAATTATATAGCAAGGAACAAGTTGGTGTTTGACTGATGTTGATGATGAAACTGAGACATAAAAAAGCTTTATGCTACTGTTTCCTGTTTCTTTCTATAACTTTACTTAGAGCTTGCTGAATAAAGCTAAAATTCAGGATAGCTAAGGTAATGAAGCTTTTTATATTCAGTTTATATCCTATGTTATTGGCTCTTATTGGCATCAATTTACTGAAGTTTTCTGCTGAAATTCAAGAAAATTCCTTCACATAAAATGGTTGAAACCTTTGCCTGTTTCACCATCTCCGCGTCTCCGCGTCTCCGCGTCCCCGTGTCCTCCCCCACCAACCAATTTATTCAGCAGACCCTACTTATTTGGTTGAGGGGTCATCCGCAAATATGACTTAACTTCTGTGTAACCTTTGGGGAATTTTTCTTTCAATACTTCTGGATCTTTTAGAGAAGGAACTATCACACAATCATCACCATCTTTCCAATTTACAGGAGTAGCAACTTGATAATTATCTGTTAGTTGCAAAGAATCAATTACTCTAAGAATTTCCTCAAAATTACGACCTGTACTAGCAGGATAAGTAATAGAAAGACGGAGTTTCTTTTGAGGGTCGATAATAAAAACAGTACGAATTGTGAGATTATTTAAGGAGTTAGGATGAATCATATCGTACAAATCAGAAACCTTTTTATCCACATCTGCCAAAATAGGATAATTAACAGTTGTACTTTGGGTTTCATTAATATCTCCAATCCAACCTTTATGAGATTCTGCATCATCCACACTTAGAGCTAAAACCTTAACACCTCTTTTATCAAATTCTGGTTTGAGTTTGGCAACTGTGCCTAGCTCTGTTGTACAAACAGGTGTGTAATCAGCAGGGTGAGAAAATAGCACTACCCAACTATCTCCAGCCCAGTCATAAAAGTTGACTTCTCCTTCAGAAGAATCTTGGGTAAAGTTGGGTACTGTATCACCTAATCTAAGGGCCATAGCTTAATTTCCTATATTGTTTATAGTGAACAATTCTCTATATTTTCATCCTATAATCATTTAAGCTTTTTACTTTATATAATCTTAAAAATTGGATTAAGTTTAAAGTTATGTTATCTGTTATGAATTAGTAACCATGTTTCAATTTATTTATTTTGTTATTCATGCCATACAACCATTTTTGGTTCCCTTCTGTTTTGTCGTTGCTTGGGGATTGATAATTTTAACGGTTTGGAGTATAATCAGCGCCCTTGTTGATTCAGTCCGTAGAGCGAAACAGATGCACGAAATTCCCTGTGCTAATTGTCTATTTTTTACTGGAGATTATCATCTCAAATGTCCTGTACAACCTAAAGTTGCTCTTTCAGAAAAAGCAATTAATTGTATTGACTATAAACCTAAATCTGTGAGTTGGTACGACCGGATTAATTCCTATTGAAGAAGGAAGAAGGCAGAAGGCAGAAGACAGAAGACAGAAGACAGAAGACAGAAGGCAGAAGGCAGAAGGCAGAAGGCAGAAGGCAGAAGGGTTCAACAATTAATAATTAATAATCACCTATCCTTGAAAACGGATAGGATTGACTAAAAGGAAAATTTTTTCTTTTTTCTCCTTTAAAAGAGAAGCTTTAAACCTTAACTATTCGGTAAATATTGAAAGAAAGGGAAAAACGATAAAGATAACTATCTAAAATGAATTGGAGCAGCTATTTTTAAGCATATCCAATCAAGATGGACTTTCGATCACATTCTTTTTTCAAACTGATATTAGGCAATAGTTAGGGTTTGCGTATGGAAAGTCTTTTTGCTCTTTGCAGGAGACAGCTATACTGGAGACAGGAGACAGGAGAAATGGGAATTTCGAGGAGATAGGAGCTAAGTTTTGTCCCAAGATTGTTCTGCACAACTATGAGCCGAAAATACGCTCCATACATGAGCATGAAGAGCTGAAAACCAAGTACTTTTTAAAGGCCCCAAAAAGGCACTTGTCTTTATATTTCAATGCTTTTAGATTTAATCAGCAAGCCCTAGTTAGAAATAGTTTTGATCAAAACAATTGGGTCGCGCAACCCCGCCTTGATCGGCGAAATATTTTTGGAGGTTTGCTCAAATCCCCGTTACAAAAATAACTTCTAACTTCTAACTTCTAACTTCTGACTTCTGACTTCGTTAAGCTTGCTACTTTTTGATTTGAGGCGTATAAACTGAATTTCAAAAAAAAACAACAGCCTATTCCTGCCCAATATCTATTAATACTTTTAATACTCCCTTCTTCTCAGCATGAGCAAAACCATCAATTCCTGCCTCTAGGGGATAATGAGCTTGGATTAATGGCCTAACATTAACCTTCTGTTGTGACAAAAGTTCCAATGCAGGTTTAAAAGGTCCGCAACGAGAACCAACCAAAGTAATTTCATCCACCACCAAAGACGAAATATCCAAACTTAGATTCCCAGCATAAGTACTTTTGAGGACCAAAATACCACAAGGGCGAAGGGCACGACGAGCGATCGCAAATCCTTCTGGGTTGCCAGTACATTCCACTGCCACATCAAAAGCTCCTGTAGTAACCGCATCAGCAAACCCAGTTTTAATTCCCCGCTCTTCTAAATTTGCCAGTTTTTCTCGATGACGACCGACAACCAACAATTGACAATCAGTTAAAGCTAAAGTTTGTGCCACCAACTGTCCAAGTTTGCCATCCCCCACTACTAAGACTTTATCTACTGGGCAAATTTGTATTTGTTGTTGAATTTCCAATGCTGCTGCTACTGGTTCGGTAAATGTAGCTTCATCGGTTGAGACACTTTCAGGTACCGGATGGAGATTTTTTGTTGGCAAAGTGAGATATTCGGCAAAAGCTCCGTTACGGTTAACTATTCCCAAGACTGTCCGATTTTCACAGTGGGTAGGTTGGTTGCTTAAGCAAAAGCGACAATAACCACAAGCAGCATTAATTTCTCCGACTACTCGTCGATTGAGTAAATTTTCCGGTCCTTGTTCGACCACACCGACAAATTCATGGCCGAGGATACCTTTGTAGGGATAGTAACCTCTAAGAAGTTCTAGGTCTGTATTGCAGATACCGGCACGCAAGACCCGGACCAGTGCTTCTCCTTCTGGGGGTTCGGGTGTGGGGAGGTCGGTGCGGAGTTGGAGTTGTTGGTTTTCTAGCCAGATTCCTTTCATTATTTCTATTGTCTTTTTTGAGTAGGTTTGCTTAATTTGATTTTAGGGAGTAGTTTCTTCTGGGCATACGTTGAATTTTTGAGAGATTATTCCAAAAATTATCATTATAGGCTTTTGCTAGACTATGATTAAGGAATTTGTCTCTACCGATAATTGAATCTATATTAATCAAGCAAATGACTACTACTAATAACTAGGCAATTTTAATTGGTATTAATCAATATAACTTTTTACGTCCCCTTCAGTTTGCCAAGGCAGATACTGAGGCAATGCACAGTTTCTTAAAGAAGATTTGGGGTTCAAAAATATATTTTTATTCACCGAAGATTCGTCACCTATACAAAAAGCTAATCCTCCTAATTCTAACTCAACCAATCTTTGGCATTTTAGATGCTTTTTTTAGAACTGCCTACTTAACCCTAATATAAAGATAAAAAATCAAAAATAGAGCGATCGCTCCAACCACTTAAGAGTATGACAAAGTAATCAGAAAGTTATCATTACCTTCTGTTCTACTTTCTCCCAGGGAGCGCAAAATTAATTTCAAAAACAAAACTAAATTTTCACCCTTCAATATAAATTATACTAATGAAATTAATTTTTAAGATTATTTCTTCCAATCAAAATATGCTCATTTTTCGCTAATTATTACAAAATATTTCACGAACTTGCGTTATTTCAGCGATTTGTATCATACTCTGTACATTGAGATATGATGCCAATTTTATAATTAAATTCAAAAAAAGACCTTTTCAAGAAAGCTATAACCTTGTATTTACGTTAATTGCATCTCAAATCTGCTAATTTTCAGTAGAGTTAGATAACCTCAAAAAAACAAATTTTGAATAAGTATAGATGCCTAAGTAATTCTAGCTATTGACAAATAGTAGATAATAAGTTGTATATTCCAGGCATTCAATATCAAAATGTCTTTAAGTGCAGAAAAACAAACCTGATTTTTCCACAGCAACAAAATGTTATTTCAAATCAGATTTAATAGTTCCATAGATTGAGCAAAACTGTTGTGACATACTCCCACACTAAGCTGACGCTATAGTGTGGGCTTCTCGTTTCGTAGTCCTGCCACTGCATCGGACTCCACGAGCTTTAAGGACGGGATGCCCCGCCGCCCTATTTTTTATATTTATCGCTGCATTCCAGTCGCGGTCTATGACAATACCGCAATGCGGACAAGAATGAGTTCGTATGTTTAATTTTTTTTCGACTTTTTCACCACAATTTGAGCAATCTTGGCTAGTATTTTGAGGGTTCACTGCTATAGTCTTCTGTCCAGCATTTCCGGCTTTGACAGTCAAAATAGACAGGAATTGTCCCCATCCAGCATCGTTAATTGATTTACTCAAATGAGTCTTTGCTAGCCCTTTAATGTTTAAGTTTTCGTGGGCGATGACATCTACTTTTGATAACAATTCATTGGCTGTTTTAAAGTGGAAATCTTTACGTTTATCGGCTACTTTTTTATGTTGTTTGGCAACAGCTTTGACAGCTTTGAGCCTCCTTTTACTTCCTTTTTTCTTTCGAGATAAACGTTTCTGTAGAGTCTTTAATCGCTTCTGAGATTTTCGATAATATTGAGGTATTGGGACAGATTCTCCTTCACTTGTTACTAAGAATTCCTTTAGCCCCATATCGATTCCCAGAGTATTTTCTAATGTAGGTTCCACTTCACTTGTGGAAGTTGGAACTGATTTGTCTTCTAGGGATAAAGTTACATAATAACCATCAGCTTTACGACTAATCGTCACAGTTTTAATTGTAAACCCTTCTGGTATTGCTCGATGCTGAATCAACTTGACTTTGCCAATTTTGGGTAAGTTGATCTTGTGTCCTTCAATACAGTCAAGTTTGATTTGAGGATAAGTAAAACTGCGATAACGACCTTTTCCCTTAAACCTTGGTTTTCCTAATTTCTGCCCATTTTTGTCTGCCTTCAACCATCTATCAAAGGCAAGTTTTACCCGTTTAATGCAATCCTGTAAAACCTGAGAATGAATTAGTTTGTACTCAGGAAACTTGTCTTTGGTATTGACCAAATCTCGTTTTTGAGAGTAATAATCTGGATGATCTCTTAGTTGAGGAATGGGCATGACCAAGGGGCAGGCGTTAACTGAACAACGATTTTCTTCCCACCAGGAGAACCGCTCGCCTAACCGATAGTTATACTGCCGACGCAACAAGTCCAGCCATAGTTCTATGGTAGACACTTGTTCTTTATTAGGCTTTAATTTGTACTGATAAGCCGTCCGCATTACTATCAACATTACTTCGATACCCAACATATATTGTACAACACATTTAAGGTTAGGAAATCCTGCTATGAATATTCTGGTGCTTTTTTCAACCAAAATTTATTCTCTTAAGTAAAAAAACTTACTGCCATAGAAGTTTTTGTCGGGTTCGCTGTCTCTTAACCCAACCTAAAACTAAGTTAAGGCAATTAGGAAGTAATTTATAGATAGGAGAAAAATATGTACAAGTATTATGAAATTTCGCTTTGATAGATTTTTGGCTTAAATTCCCTAAAAGAAAATTTTTAACTGCCTAAAATTATCTACAGTTTCTTAGGTGAAAGGATATCTTAAAAATTAATAAAATTACCAGTTATATTTCTGAGGCAAGAAATAAAATCAGATAAAGATAATTGCAGGGTAAAAATAGCAAATAAATGAGGTAATTAAATGTTAAAGACAATCAATACAATTACAACTAGACTATTTGTTAGTGTTACAGCTTTTGCCTTCATAGTTGGTTCTTTACCTAAAGAAGTAAATGCAGGAACAGGAGCAGGAGGTAGTACAGGTTGGGAGAAAGTGAGTACCACAGATATCATAAGCTGTGAGCAGAATGCTAAACAAGAAATGGAAAGATTGGTACAACAAGGGGTAATTCAAAAAATTCCTGGTATAAACAGTCGCTTTAAGAAAGGAAATAATACTGTGTTCAATGTTATCTGTACTAACGATGGTCAATGGGTCAGAGTTGATGTAATTTGTTTTAATCAATGTGCAGAAGGCTTTAGTCGTATTCGCAGTAAAATAGACGCACTTTTGGTATGGTGAATCAAGGTATTTTAAGTATTTGTAGGTTGGGTTGAGGTAACGTTAGCGTAGCTTATCCGTAGGATAAACCCAACATATATAGGAGGACGTATTAAGGTTAGGAAATCGTACTATTAATATTCTGATGTTTTTTTCAACCAAAATTTATTCTCTTATAGCGCTTTTCAAAACAAGCAAAATAATAGTAGGGAGATTCCATGGAAGGTCCCTACTACTGTGGTCTACCAAAATGAAAACCACTGTAACTAAAAAATGTACTTCCATATAAGTTTTTGTTGGGTTGCGCTGTTGCTTAACCCAACCTACAACTATATCCCTCCTTCTTCCTCCTTCCCTCTTCCTTCTTCCTACTCCTCTAAACCTCCTATTCCTCCTGACTCCTGACTCCTGACTCCTGACTCCTTCTTCCTACAATAAATCCTTAAATTTAGGATGATTAGCCAAACTCTTCAAAACTTGCTTAATATCCTGCGACCGCTCCTTTTTCACAATCAAAGTCACATTCCCATCTCTAACAACAACCACATCCTCCAAACCAATAGTCACAATAGCATCATCATCACTAGAGGAATAAAAAATCGACCCCTCCGTATCCAAACCCAAATGATTAGCCAACTCCACATTAACTCCATCACCCTTAACCAAACGTTCCAAAGCATTCCAATCACCCAAATCATCCCAACCAAAAGCCACAGGTAACACAAAAGCCTTATCAGTCTTCTCCATCACGGCATAATCAATACTCTTCTTCTCCAACTGAGAATAACCCTCAGCACCCATCGCCTCCAAAACAGTCATCATCGTCGGGGCATATTTTCGTAACTCAGCCAACATTACCCCCACCCGGAAAACAAAAATACCCCCATTCCAACTAAAACGACCTGTTGCTAAAAACTCTTCAGCCTTCTCCCGGTTAGGCTTTTCCGTAAACCGCGCCACTCGATAAGCATCAAACCCACCAAAATTTCCTGCTTTTTCTCCCTGTTCAATGTATCCATAACCAGTAGAAGGAAAAGAGGGCTTCACACCGAGAGTGACAATAGCCTCCTGGTTCATTGCCAACTCAGCTGCTGCCTCCAAAGTCTTCCGGAATACTTCCGGTTCCCCAATCCAATGGTCAGCCGGAAAAAACCCAACTACTGCATCTTCCCCATAACGGCGTGCTGTCTCTATTGCTGTCCACGCAACAGCAGGAGCTGTATCCCTTCCTTCTGGTTCTGCCAATATATTTTCCTTTGGCATCTGGGGTAACTGTTGTGCTACACCTTCGGCCAACATTGCGGATGTTACAACCCATAAACCATCCCAATTGTTAGATAATGAGAGTAATCTGTCTGCTGTTGTTTGTAACAAACTTTTACCACTGCCATCCAGAGAAAGAAACTGTTTGGGTCGATGCTTTCGACTTAAGGGCCAAAAACGTTCTCCTTTACCGCCAGCAAGAATTACAGGTATCATTAGATTTTAGATTAATTAAGTTAATAGATGAAACTATTCAATCTTAAATTCTCATTGGCAGTTTTTCCCAAATTACCCAACTATAGCATTTGCTGATTTTTTGAGTTCTAATACCAAATTAAAAAAAGGTAGTTATATCTTAATTTGTGGTTTATTCTTACAATAAAAAAAATCTATAGCAATTCCCAAAAAGCGTGAGGTACAAAATTTTAAGTTTGAGGGAACACCGGATCTGGGAACAGAGAATAAAAAGACAAAAAGATAACTGTACCTCACTAATTTGAGAAACCCTATAAAGGGTGCATCTCAATTTTGAATAATACCAATTTGAAAAAATAATATTACGAATAGTAAGAGCGATAAAAATACTTGACAGGAGCTGTTCCTTTGATAAAAAAAGATAATTTACACCCGAAAAACTGGTATTTAAGCCATTCCTTCTGACTCCTGACTTCTGACTCCTGACTTCTAAGAAATAGCCTAACTATTTGTAGCAAACATTTATCAATTTGATATAAAGCCAAAAAATTATCGCTTTTAGGCAACAGTTCTGAAAGGGAACAGGCAACAGGGAATATATAGGAAAAAAGTATTTTTGCTTGCTATGAGATGCACCCGCTATAAATGCCATAAAATATGAAAATTACAGCAGTTTTGGAGTTGATGAGGTACAAAATTTTAGGATTTTAGGGAGTAGGGAAAAAAGATTAATCTTAAAACTGTACCTTACCGAATAATTAATAATTAATAATTAATAATTAAATAATTCTGGTTTAAAGCCTCCCCTTTTAAGGGGAAAAAAGCGGTCGTTTTGCTAGCGCATAACTACGTTAACGGCTGTCGCCGACATGTTTGCGTAGCATTCCGCACCGAAAAGCGCAGCTTCCCGAAGGGTGGGATGGATGAGTTTCCTAACCATATCCAATCGACCAAGAGAAGAAATAATATTTCCTTATATTCAATCAAGAGCGGTTTTAACTAGAGGTAATTATCAATTATCAATTATCAATTATCAATTATCAATTATCCATTATCCATTATCAATTATCCATTATCCATTATCCATTATCCATTAATGAAGCTTCCTACAAAAATGGTGTAAATATTTTTTCCTCTTGTTTATTATGTTTTTATTGCCCTGTTTCTAGTTAATTTTTCTCTGTTTCGTGACTGTAGTAATCTTTGATAAAATTGGTATAAAAAAATCGATTTTATAGCGGCTTGATAGTTTTTTAAATACAGAATTATTAGCTTTGAATAACAAGAGATTTGATACCGTTTCACGGAATTAATAAGTTAGATTTGATCGGCTAAAAACTTTGACAATACAATAGTTTCAGGAAATTATTTTTTATTTAAAGGAGCGAAACTATTTGTGACATCCTTAAAGTGAATTGTTATGAGTATTTAGCATTTAGACTCAGTTATTAACTAGGGTTTGCGTATGGAAAGTCTTTTTGCTGGGGTAGGAGACAGGAGACAGGAGACAGGAGACAACCCACCCCTAGCCCCTCCCAGGAGGCTATCCCTTATAAGGAACTCCTGAAATCCTGTAGATGAGGGGATGGGGAGATGGGGAGATGGGGAGATGGGGAGATGGGGAGGAAAAATCCTGTCTGCAGCTCTCAAAAAAATGTATTTTTCAATACACTTTTCTCCCAAAAAAGCCTTTGAGAGGTTTATACATAACTTGTTTGTTTTGTCAAGTTTTATCTTAAGAAAGATGTTTATAAAGCATAGCCCAGGAGGGAAGGGGAATACAGGAGAGATGGGAATGAGCGAGGAGGTAGGAGTAAGAATTGTCCCAAGATTTTTCTGCCCAACTATGCGCCTAAAATACGCTCCTTTTTAAGCATGAAGAGCTGAAATAGGTGCACTGCAATTCGACCCTAAAAAGGCACTTGTCTTTATATGTCAATGCTTTTAGATTTAATCAGCAAGCCCTAACTATTACCAATTCAGCAGCAGTCTATATCTATTTTGTTCTATTTATAGCCATTAACTTCTACAGTTACAGCAATAATCTTACTTTTAACTTTTAATTTTTATTATGAATAATACTTCTCCTACTGAGTCCCGGTTTATTTGGCACAAATGGTGGTTCTGGATACTTGTATTAGTCTTGAGTGGAACTATAACTACTTCTTTTGGAGCAATAACTGCTCTATTTGCTCCGGTTGAACCACAGTTTTTCAGCGAACTACTCCAGAAATTTACCTCAGATGTCCTATGGCGTAAGCGTCTGCCTTACCAACTCTCAAAACCAATGAATATTCTAGTTATGGGAATTGACCAAGTTTCAGGAGTGGCAGAAAATTCTCCAGATGTGTTTGAGGGTCGTAGCGATACTTTACTATTAGTACAAGCTAATCCTACTACTCAGACTGTCAGTTTACTTTCAGTACCACGAGATACTCAAGTCCTAATTCCCAAAATTGGTATTGCTAAAATTAATGAAGCTAATATTTATGGAGGGCCAGAACTGGTAGAAAGTGTTTTAGAGAATACTTTAAGTGGTTTTGAGATTGACCGATATGTGCGAGTTAGTAAGGGAGCGTTTCGAGAATTAGTTGAACAACTCGGTGGGGTAGAAATTTTTGTTCCTCAACCTATGTCTTATACTGATAATACTCAGCAGCTAAAAATAGATTTAAAGTCTGGTTGGCAAACTCTCAATGGAGAACAAGCAGAACAATTTGCTCGTTTCCGAGAAGAAGTTTATGGAGATATTGGTCGTATTCAACGGCAACAAGTTTTGCTCAAGGCACTCCGAAACCGCATTACTAATGTGGCAGTTTTACCTCGGTTGCCTCATATTATTCAGGTGATGCTGAAGTATGTGGATACTAATTTAAGTTTTCCAGAAATGTTGGCTCTGGTGAATTTTAGTCTTGATTTAGAAAGGGATGATTTGAGAATGGTAATGTTGCCAGGAAGAGCTAGTTCTAGTAATGAGTATTTGACTAGCTATTGGATTATAGACCAACCTGGTCGTGATCGAATTCTTGAACAATATTTTAATTTCAAGTTAGAAGCTTTTAATTATAACGATCTAGTTTATCCGAAAAAAGTTAATGAAACTTTGTCTTTTGAGGCTAAAATAGCTGTTCAAAATGCCTCTAGTAATTCTCAAGCTGCGACAAATTTTGCTCGATATTTGCGTAATAAAGGATTCTACAATGTTTATGTAGTTTCTGATTGGCCTGACAAACAACCTTTGACTCAAATTATTGTTCAAGGGGGTTATTTGGAGTCTGCTGAAGTTGTGAAAAATGCTTTGGGTTTTGGTCAAATTGAACCTGCTTCTACTGGTGAAATTGGTTCTGATTTTACTGTTCGTTTAGGGGAAGATTCGGTCAATATAATTAATAATTAATAATTAATAATTAATAATTAATAATTAGGGTTTGCGGAAAAAGTCTTATGTGTGAGGGTAGGAGACAGGAGGCAGGAGACAGGAGACAGGAGAAATGGGAATTACAGAGGATGTAGTTGAAAGAATTGTCCCTTAATTTTTATGCCCAACTCTTGCACAAAATGCTAGTTTTTTGAGCAATCTTTACTGAAAACAGGCGCACTTTTTTCAACCTAATAAGGCTGAAATCAATATAAGTCAATACTTTGAGAATTAATCAGCAAGCCCTAATTAATAATTAGGGTTTGCGGAAAAAGTCTTTTGGTAGGAGTCAGGAGTCAGGAGTTAGGAGACAGGAGAAATGGAAATTATAGACGAGGTAGTCGTAAAAATTGTCCCAAGATTGTTCTGCCATAATTATCCCAAAATACTAGCTTTTTGAGCTTGAGCGACCGAAAAGTTTGCTTTTTTTTCGACCAAAGAAGGCTGAAACCAATATCAGTCAATGGTTTGATATTTAATCAGCAAGCCCTAATTAATTAGGGTTTGTTGAAAAAGTCTTTTTGTTGGTGGTGGTGCATAGTAATGGTAGAGAGAGTGTGGGGGGATGGGGAGATGGGGGGATGGGGAGATGGGGAGATTGGGAGATTGGGAGATGGGGAGATTGAGAGATGGGGAGATGGGGAGATGGGGAGATTGGGGGATTGGGAGTGTGAGAGAAATTAAAAAATATATCTCTTCTACCATTACCATGCAGGACTACCTTTTTGTTGAGGTAGGAGTCAGGAGACAGGAGACAGGAGACAGGAGAAATGGGAATTATAAGAAGATATAGTCGTAAAAATTGTCCCAAGATTGTTCTGCCATAGTTAGCCTAAAATACTAGCTTTTTGAGGGTTTTTAACTAAAACAGGCGCACTTTTTTCGATCCTCAAACTACTCAAACCTTATATATGTCAATGCTTTTAGATTTAATCAGCAAGCCCTAATTAATTATGAATTATTACCCACATTCCGCACTTCAAGAGCGTACCATTAAAAGTAATATATAAATTTGTAGCTTGGTAAGTATTTATACTATGCAAATCATCTCAATTACTTTTTTCGTTCATCAAACTCCTAGTAAAAAATTTACGCATAAATACTGGTTCTTATGATTACTCAATCACGGCAGCTATAATTTTCTTCTAAAATTCTGTCTCCAGTATAGCTGTCTCCTGACTCCTTCTTCGGTTGCTACATTTTGTGGTGCGGAATGTAGGTTATTAGGGCTTACCGATTTAATCTAAAAGAATTAAAATATAAAGACAAGTGCCTTTTTGGGGTCGAATTGTAGTGCCTGGTATCAGGTCTAAAACGCTTAAAAAGGAGCGTACTTTAGGCTCATAGTTGGGCAGAAAAACCCCTCATTCTGACAATTCTTACTGAAAAATTATGGTTTAAAGCCTCCAATTTTAAGCTATCCATTATAAGGAACTCCTGAAAACCTTGATGGGAGGGTAGAGAGGAGCGGGAGGTGTGGGGAGTGTGGGGAGTAATAATCTTCAAAAAAACGTATTTTTCAATACACTTTTCCGAGGAAAAAGCCTCTCAAACGACTTACCCATAACTTCTCACTTTTGTCAAGTTTTATGCTAAGAAAGATGTTTATAAAGCATAGCCTTTTAAGGGGATAATAATGAAATTTTTTTTTCATTATTAGTTAATCAATTCCGTTTTCAAGGAGAGGTAATAATTAATTATTAATTGTTGAATCCTACCTCCTCATTATTCCCCTAACTCCTGTCTCCTGTCTCCTGTCTCCTGTCTCCTGTCTCCTACCCCTACTAAAAGACTTTTTCAGCAAACCCTAATTATACTTGCTGAAATAAGTTTGAAAAACCTGTTTAGCAATAGGAGCAGCAGCAACAGAACCATAACCTCCATTCTCCACAATGACAGCGATCGCAATTGTTGACTGATAAGCTGGCCCAAAACCAACATATAAGGAGTGGGATCTTTGTCCAATTACTTCTGAGGTTCCCGTTTTCCCTCCTGTAAGAGGAATAGAACCATCGTTAAGAGATTGTGCTGTACCATAATAAACTGCATCAATCATGCCTTCTCTAATCATCTTTATCTGTTCGGGTTTCAACCCTGTAGGAGTAGGCTTAATTTTTGGACTATTCGTTTCATTGGCCAACAAATGAGGTTTAATCTGTTTACCACCATTAGCGATCGCTGCTGCTGCTGCTGCCAACTCTAATGGTGTCAACAAAACCAGACCCTGGCCAATAGCCATAGTTACTGTATCACCCAAATACCAATCATCATTATAAATCCTTCGTTTATCTTCTTCAGTAGGTATTAAGCCATTGTATGTAGCGGGTATGCCCAAAAGGTTTAAATTTTTACCTCCCAAACCAAGTTGATGCGCCCATTTAATTATTTCTTGAGGGCCAATAGCCATACCTACTCGATAAAAGAAAGTATTACTACTATAGGCTAATGCACTTCTAAAACCAATTGAACCATATCCTCCACTATGTTCATTGAAACTAATACCTCCAACATAAATTGAGTCAGAGGTATATACAAGGGAGTACGGTGAAAATTTTCCAGACCCCATAGCCGCTGAAGAAGTCACTATCTTAAAAGTACTGCCTGGAGGATAACCCTGGAGAGACCGATTTAAAAATGACTGCTCCTGACTATGAAGATTCTGCCATTTGGCTTTAGACATAGGTTTTGTAAACACATTGGGGTTAAACCTGGGATAACTTGCCATTGCTAAAATTTCCCCCGTATTCACATCTAGAGCAACTACTGCTCCCTTGCGAAAACCCAGAGCTTTTTCTGCTGTTTTCTGAAGGTCTATATCAAGAGTTAACTTTACTGTCTTTCCTGCTTGAGGCTTAATTTCTCCGAGACTACCTATTTCCTGATTTTGGGCATTGACTTCTATCAAACGTTTACCCCATTTTCCGGCAAGTAAATCATTAGCAGTAGCTTCAACCCCTAATCTACCAACCATCATTCTCATTTGATATTCTGGGTTAGCTTCTAATTCTTCTGATGTAACTTCTCCAAGGTATCCAATTATATGAGATGCTAATTGTCCATGAGGATAATAACGAGTTGATTCCGATCTAACTTCTACACCGGAAAATTCCGCAGCTCTTTCCTGTAAGGTTACAAAAGTATCGCGACTCACTTCATAGCTAATATTTACATCCCTTTCTCCTGAATTTATAGCCTGCTCTACTTTTTTAATGATTTTTTCGGCAGGTATATTAATTATGGGGCTGAGTTTTGCTGCAGTAATTTTCCATTGCTCTTTGGGTTGTTCTTTTGGCCATAAATATATGGAATGGGTAAGATGGTTGGATGCAAAGGCTTTACCATTACGGTCTAGGATTAGTCCTCGATTAGATGGAACTGGAATTGGCCTAATACGATTGTTTTCTGCTCGGTCTCTATTCTGTTGACCTTGAATTAATTGTAGTTGAACCAGACGACTAACTTGTAGACCAATGATGGTTGTGGTTAATAGCATTAACACAATTGCTCGGTAGATTGAGCGTGACTGATGTTTTTGAGATGAGAGGTTATTCTCTTCTATTTTTCGTAGCCCAAAAGCAAAAGAAAATTCGCGCACCATGATTTCTTGATTTATGAATTTTAAGATAGACTAAATAGACTAATTATTTTTCAGTTGTTCATTAATAATAGTTTAAATAAAAAATCAAAGTGCAGCAATAGTAATTTTATCTTTCGCTGTCTGAAAATCAATAAATTCATTGCCAAAATCATATAGCAATGCTATTTTATTTGTGTATAAAAATATTACCTCTTTTAGGGAACAGGGAACAGGTAGGAGTTTCAGTTTTTTTATCTACTTTTTGATTACCCGCAACTTATTTAGGATTTCTATAGAATCAAATGACTTTAAAAAAAAATCAGAATAAATATACATATTTAGAAAGAGTTAAATGACTTGTTTTACTATCTTTTCAGGATTTACCAGAAAATTGGGTTTAAAGCCTCCCCCTTTTAGGGGGACTTTTAAATTGGTTTTTCTTTGATAAGTATGTTATCATGTTGTTAGTTTGAAAGTCAGGTTATGAAAGCTAGATTTAAGTATC
>NZ_JAAHHG010000176.1:0-15040 GCF_010692555.1 Okeania sp. SIO3B5
CCCAACATCTAGCCCAAAATCTCAACAACTTTCAGATGAAACTCAATTTTTTCAACAGCAAAAACCAGGAGGCAAGAAGAAAGAATAAATTTCTCTCAATTTACCAAAATCTACTCAAAAATCTCAACAACTCTCAGATGAAACTGAATTTTTTCAGCGACAAGAAGTAGAAGAGATAAATCAAGGAGTAAATTCTCTCAATTTCCCAAAATCTACTCAAAAATCTCAAGAACTTTCAGACAAAACTGAATTTTTTCAGCGACAAGAAGTAGAAGAGATAAATCAAGGAGTAAATTCTCTCAATTTCCCAAAATCTACCTCAAAATCTCAACAACTCTCAGATGAAACTGAATTTTTTCAGCAACAGGAAGGAGAAGGGATAAATCAAGAAGAAATTTCTATCAATCTCCCAAAATCTACCCAAAAACCTCAACAACTCTCAGAAAAAACTAAATTTTTTCAGCAGCAAAAAGGAGGAGGCATAAATCAAGAAGTAAATTCTTTCAATCTCCCAAAATCTACTCAAAAATCTCAACAACTCTCAAACAAAACTGAATTTTTTCAGCAACAAGAACCAGTAGCGAGAAGGAAAAAAAAATGTCCCCAAAACCAGAAAAACTTACAGAAATAAACGAACTTTTATCACCTCCAACAACTCCTCAAAAACTAGGAATTAATATTGCAGGTTTTGTGAAAGGAGAATTAGGAATAGGAGAAGGAGTAAGAGCAACACTTCGAGCAGTAGAAACCACAAACATTCCCTTTGTTATCAACAACATTATCAGCACTCCCCATAGAAACTCCGACAAAACCTACCAAAATTTTACCCAAGAAAATCCACATCCAATCAACCTATTTCAAGTCAACGCCAATGAAGTCAAAACCTTTCTCAAAAAAACAACTCTCAGACAATATTTCACCAATAAATATAACATCGGTTTTTGGGCGTGGGAACTTCCGAAATTTCCTCCAGAATGGATAACAGCATTTACGCCATTTCACGAGATTTGGACTTACAGTAATTACTGTGCCGAATCTATCTCAATGGTGTCATCTATTCCTGTAATAAAAATGATGCCCAGCATTTCTCTACCTATTCCGAAAATTAGTAGAAAAGAACTAGGTTTACCAACAGATAAATTTATCTTTCTATTTATCTTTGACTTTTTTAGTCGCCTCGAACGAAAAAATCCACTCGCCACCATCGCCGCATTTAAAAAAGCATTCGGAAACTCAAACCCAGATGTTTTGCTCCTGATAAAATCATCCAATTCTCAAAAATTTCCTAGAGATAAATCACGACTAATAAATAGTATCGGAGACTCCCCAAATATTAAACATATAGATGGATATTTATCCAAAGAAAAAATCAATGCCTTGCTTTACCATTGCAATTGTTATGTATCTCTACATCGCGCCGAAGGCTTTGGTTTAACAATGGCAGAAGCAATGTTTTATGGCAAACCAGTTATTGCCACTGACTATTCATCAAATACTGAATTTATGAATGTAGGAAATAGCTTTTTAGTCGAATATGAAAAAGTAGAAATAGCTGATAATTACGGACCATATAAACAAGGACATATTTGGGCAAATCCTAACATCGAACATTGCGCTAATTTGATGAAATATGTGTTTAATAATTCTGACCAAGCTCAAAAAATTGGATTAAAAGCTGCTGAAGATATTAAGTCATTACTCAGCCCAGAAACTATGGGTAAAAAAATCAAGACTCGCCTCGAATATATTGCTCAAATTACGGAAAACTTTACTAATATTCCAGCCACAAAATTATCTCAGTCTTCTCCAAGTAATAAATTTCCACTTGTTAGTATTTGTATCCCTACTTACAACGGAGAAAATTTTATCAGATCTGCAATTAATAGTGCCCTTTCCCAAACTTACTCCAACCTAGAAATCATAATTTCTGATGATAATTCCACTGACAAAACCCTGGAAATAGCCAAATCATTACAATCGGAAAATCCACAAATAGAATTTCGGATTATTTGCCATCAAAATTATGGTTTAGTGGGAAATTTAAACTTCTGTATTTCCCAAGCAAGAGGCAAATATATTAAATTCTTGTTCCAGGATGATTTGCTCGAAAAAAGCTGTATTGAAGAACTTGTCAAAATAGCAGAAGAAGATTCGGAAATAGGCTTAGTATTTTCTCGCCGTCGCGTAATTTTAGAACCTGGTGCAGAAAATAATTCTACTTGTGTAGCTGCTTATCGTGGTACTCAAGATTTACACAAGGATTGGTCAAGTTTGAAAACTATTCAGTTAGGAAAATATTTATTATTAGACCCTAATTTAATGAAATATCGCTTGAATAAAATTGGGGAACCAACAACAGTCTTAATTCCTAAAGCAGTGTTTGAAAAAATCGGACTTTTTGACTCTAGTTTGACTCAAGTATTAGATATAGATATGTGGTTCAGGATTATGGGAAATTATAAAATTGGATTTGTGGATAAGCCTTTATCTCAACTTCGTATTCATCCCCGTCAACAAACTCAAATTAATCTTACTTCTGGGAAAAATCCTCAAGATTATCAAAGGTTTTATCAGAAAATATTGGAGAATCCTGTTTATAGTTTTTTGACTCCAGAGGCGAAGGAAACTGCTAGAAAAAAATTAGGTGTTTTGCTCAAACAAGAATTTTCTCAACTGCAAAATTTGGTGGAAAAATATCGCCGCTTTCCTGTTGATGAGTCGGTTTTAAATAATCTTCGCCAATTACGCCGTCAACTCGCTGAAAAATTGTTAGGTTTATCAAATGAACAATTGAAATATTTTTATCAAACTGAAATAGGTGAAATTTATAAACTTCTGTTCAATAGTGGGATAAAAAATGAAGCTTTAACTACTTCTGAAAAAGAGTTTGTTGCTAATTTACAGGGAAATTTTTATACAACTAATCTCTGGCAAAATCTTTTAGCATTTCTGCTTTATCGCTTTGCTTTTCAGTTACCAATAAATTATCGTCGAGCTGTTTTGCCAAAATGGCTTTTTACTGATTTTCTGAATTTTCTATTTGCTAGACCTCTAAATTTTCAGGAAGTTGGAGAATTGGAAAAATATTGTGAGTATGTTCAGGATTTAATTGTGTATTTGAAAGGGAATGTTTGTAGTAATAGTAACTCCGCAGTTAGACAAAGTATTGCTGCTTTTCTTGCCGACGATCTTGATTTAACTGTTTTTTCTTGTTGTGATTTTTAACTTCCGAATACTTGGCAAAATGTGTTGGAAGTGAGGGAGTTTTTTTAGAGTTTAATAGGTATCAACTTGATTGTTTATTTCCCGCAAAAACATAAGCATTTCCTAGAAAATGCTGCGCAAATAGTTAGTTCGCAGTTAGCTTTTAGCTGTTTCATCAATAATGAATATACATTGCTAAGGTCAAGGTTAGTTTTTTTCCAAGACTTTGAATTTTCTTTAAATCTCTCAATACTAATTCCTGCTATAAAGGCAATGAATTAATAGCTGATAGCTGAATGCTGACCGCTGTTTGCGCAGCATTCCGTAGGAAATGCTTATACAAAAACAGGCGTTCGCGGTAGCGATGCGAAGCATTATCGCTCTAAAATTTGTCTGGGAATATTACTCGATAAATTAAGCCTTCAACAAGATACTTTTACCGAATAATTAAGATTTAAAGCCTCTCCTTTAAAGGAAAAACAAGCAAAAATTTTCCTTTGAGTCAATCCTCTTCTTTTAAAGGAAAGGTAATAATTAATAATTAATAATTAATAATTAATTATTAGCTGGAGAGTACAAAGTTCTTCCAAAAAACTATTAGCTTTGAAGACTGAAAACATTACTGGAAAAGGCTTACAGTACTTACAGCTCTGAATAAAAAGTTTTTAACCTTTAGATCGCTGAAAGCCTTAGCTAGTAATAGTTATTCTAAGAACTTTGCACTGTCTAGTAATTAGGACTTGCTGATTAAATATAGAAGCATTGAATGATATTGGTTTTAGGGTTTTTAGGTATCAATAAAGTGCGAGCTTTTAGGATACTGAGGTTCAAAAATTGAGCATTTTTGGCTAACAAGGAATAGAAGAATTACTCTTACTCTTTTTCCGGCCAACTCCTCTTTCACTCCTATCTCTCTTAACTCCTAACTACTCCCTACTCCCTACTCCCTACTCTCACCTCCACAAAAAGACTTTTGAGCGCAAACCCCAATTAATTGTTATTTCAATCCTCGAAAATTTAGATAGACATAACTTTGAAATAGTGTTATATTATTTTTCAATAACAAATGATATTTTGGGGTTATCTTGTCAAAAATTAGATTTGTCCAGAAAACTGCTCGGAAATTTATCCGAGTTGGTAAACACTATCCGTACTGATGAGCTAGATATTTTACTCATCTCTACATAACCCTAATGATACACCAAACCCCTTATACCATCTAACTTTATATCGACTCGCAACAATCCAAATAACTACACACTCAACTTACAAAATCCTAAAAGCCTTACCAATCAATACTTTTGACTTTTGATTTCCGCGTAGCGACACTAGCTGATGTATATTTAGATGCTTTGGGAGATACTGAATTAGTGCAACATTTAACCTTATCAAATCTATTCATCACTGAACATCCCTGATAATAGTATGGCATTACCGTAACGGTAAAGGCAGATGAGCTGCAAAGCTAATCTTTAAAAGACTAGCACGTCCGAGACCTTTCTTCTCCTTTGATAACAGAAGAATCGTTTTCACCAAGGGTAGTGCTGGTATCCGAGCTAACTTCGCCTGGCAGCTAAAATCTACCGAACTGTTTCCAAAAGGCATTGTTTCCTATATCTTACCAGATTTAAGTTGATTTTTGAGCGTTCAAAATCTCAAAAAATCAAGGAAATGGATAGGTTTAACAAGGTTTTTGGTTAATAGCTGCGTCTCTCAGTAGTTCAGTCTATATTAGTAGGAGTACTACCAGTAATCAGATATAGTGAAACATGCAGAGGAAGGCAAGTAACAGCCTTACTAAAAGAACTAGAATTACCGGAATTAATCGCTCATATCTAGAAGGAATATATAAACCTAAGTGTAACATTAGCAACTAGCTCAGAGTTACACTGGGATTATAGCAACCAAATTAGGCATAAGATGGCCTATAACCCTAAATTTTTGGATGGTCATGATTATGCACAGCAAAGTGACGTTCTCTCCCGCTAAACCTAAGATTATAGTGGGAGCTTCCTGCTTACCAGGCAGACTAATGTCTACGCCTCCACAGACAGCAACGATGAGACCCACCGCCACTCTTGTACTAAAAGTTCTGTACTCACCCGATTTCCTTCAGGGAATTTTACCTCAAATACGGAATTACTAAGACTTCTGAATTTAACCCCATATCTTGAGTTGTCTAGGTTCAGCAGTTAGGTGCATATTACCACTATTCCTATATAGACTACATAATAGCACGCTTAAGCTACCTTGTCAACTTGAGTAAATTTTTAAACAACCTAAATTAAACATAATTTAATTCTCAAAAAAACCTGAATCAAACAGAATTTTATATCCTAAAAATCGCGATTATTAATGATGCTAATACAGGAAAAGTAACTAAAAAATGTAATAAAAAAAAGCAGTAAAACCTTAGATGAATAAAGCAAAATAAAAAAATAAAATGTAGTAGAAAAAGACTACTATGGTATTAACTATCTGACCATATAATAATTATTGAACTCAAGCCATTGTAGACTGTAGTAATAATGATGTTATGATTAACTAAAGTCTAATATAAATATTTTGACTAGCATATTCATCCGGATCTTACCCAAGTCAAAAACAGCGAGTGAAACCATGGACTAATAGGTATATATTTTTACCAGTATTCGTAGTGCCATGACTCCAGTGTAGATACCAAGAACAAGGGAACAGGTCCAAATAGCAATGCGTCAAAAGTCAAAATCACCTACTTCTTTATATTTTTAAGATTAAGGACAAATCAATATAAAGAAATAATAATAATGTGGTAACTTAATCTGCCACTACTTTTAACAGAAGACTAAATTAAAAGAGATAGTGCAAGTCAGTTGGAGATCTGAAAAATGACAGGACTGTTTCAAATCGGCGATAAATTATTGCAAGCTCAAGATATCCCATCGTTATTAACACGTTATCAGTTAATGCCTCATTTTTTAAGAGGGGTGATAATCGACCAAGCGATCGCTAACTTGACTTGCACAGAAGAGGAAAAAACTACAGCGGTAGAAAAATTTGAGAGCCAATATCAGTTAAATTCCCCCGAAACCAAACAAGCATGGCTCAAAAACCAAGACATGACCCAAGAACAATTGGTAGAAATGGCAATTAGGCCAATATTACTAGAAAAATATAAACAAGAAACTTGGACTAATCAAGTAGAAAGATATTTTATGACTCGTAAGAGCAGTTTAGACCAGGTAGTATACTCCCTGATTAGGACAAAAAATCCTGGCCTAGCCCACGAACTGTATTTTCGCATAGTAGAAGAAGAACAAACCTTTGCAGATGCAGCTCGTCAATACTCTGAAGGTCCAGAAGGGCGCTCGGGAGGATTATTGGGGCCAGTACCTCTAAGTCAACCACACCCTGCTATAGGCAAAATTTTATCAGTAAGTCAACCAGGTCAAATCTGGGCACCGCGTCCATTAACAGAATGGACAGTAATTATTAGATTAGAAAAATTTATCCCGGCACAGCTTGATGACTCAATGCGTCGCGCTTTAATAGATGAACTATTTGAAAATTGGCTCAGAGAACAAATAGGAAAAATAGGCACTCTCAAGCCACTACGTTCGGATGTAAAAGCATATTAATAATTAATAATTAATAATTAATAATTAATAATTACCTCTCCTTGAAAACGGATAGGATTGACTAAAAGGAAATTTTTTTCTTGTTTCTCCTTTAAAGGAGAGGCTTTAAACCTTAATTATTCGGAAAATAAAATACAAGAAAAGTGTTAGGTAGTAGGTTTCAATAATTAATAATTAACAATTACCTCTCCTTGAAAACGGATAGGATTGACTAAAAAGAAAATTGTTCTTTATTATCCCCTTAAAAGAGGAGGCTTTAAAGCACAATTTTTCGGTAACTACAAGCTTATTATCAAAATAAAGCACGCCATACTACCAAATAAACCAAAACTAATTCATAAGCATTTCCTCCGGAATGCTGCGCAAACAGCTATTAGCTGTCAGCTCTCAGTTCTTACAAGAGAGTTTAAATGAATATAGACTTTAAAGCTGACTTGAATAGTAAATATAAATCCTATCTCAATTACTAAAGCCTTGATCTCAAGCCAAAAGCAATAACTAAATACTTACACTAATTCTAAATTCTAAATTCTAAATTCTAAATTCTACATGGCTACTTCCTCAACAATATCAAGAACCCAAGTACAAGAATTTCTGGCAGACAAACCACCATTTAATCAGCTTTCAGAAAATGCACTGAAAACTAAATTAGTGGGAAAATGTCAATTACTCGGTTACCGTAGTGGCCAACCACTATTTGAAAGAGAAAAAATGCCGACCCAAGTAGCAATTATCTATCAAGGTCAGGCACGAATATTAGGTTATGACCAGCGATCGCAACGTCATGTCAGTTTACAGTTAGCAGGGCCAGGAGAAGTCCTTGGTTGGGCTGGGTTATTACGAGGGACGCCTTGTGAAACGGCACTCGCTTCAACAGATTTAATTGCCGTGACTTTACCAGCCGCAGACTTCTTGGCAATATTAGAAGCAGAGCCAGAATTTGGGGCAGCCTTTTTAGAACGTCCGGCAGTGAGTGAAGTATTTGAACTACTCACTCAAGAATTTGCTAGAAGGGCTGAAGTTAGTGGGAATGTGAAAGAACTGGCTAAAAATGTCGTCGAAAAAACTTTGGTAGTCAACCTACCTAAAGGAGATGTCAAGACTAAGGAACTAGCATCTATTTTAGAGTCGGAAAAAATCTGGCTAGTTAGTAGTGGGGTAGTAGGAGATTTTGCTCCAGGTAGTCCGGTGGTTTTAGATGGAGCGGGTAAGTCTTTAAAAATTGAGGGGCCCAGAGGAGCAAGAATTTTAGGATTCCCAGAACAACAAGAGCAAGGCGAACTTGAAGATACCACCGTCGAAAATGGGGCACAAAATACTGAACTTGTGCCTTTAGATGTATCTGTAGTCCCCCAAGCACCAGCACGTCCACCAGAGCCAACAGTTGCTCAAGATTCTCAATCAATCAAATATCCAATCTTCCGGGGTAAGGGAGAAGTACCTGCTGCTTTGGCTTGTTTTCAGATGCTCGCTAAACATCTGAAGCTGAAATTTCGCCGAGATGTGATTCGCCGGGTACTGGACAATCAGATGAGGACTGCGGGTAGGGTGTCTCTGCAAGCTTGTGGAGCGATCGCTCAGATGATGGGATTAACTGGTCAACTGGTACAGGTTCCGGCAGCAGCGGTTGGTCGTCTGAAGGCACCAGCTTTAATTCAATGGCAAGACCATTTTGCCGTACTCTACAGCATTACAGAACAAGAGATTGTTGTTGGTAGTCCAGAATTTGGATTAACTCGCCTCAAGCCTGGCCAATTTGCGGAAATTTGGGGAGAGTCTGGACAAGTTCTATTACTCCAAGCTCCAAAATCAGAACAGAAGGAACAGTTTAGTTTTTGGTGGTTTATTCCTTCTTTGATGGAGCATCGTACAGTTTTTATTGAGGTGTTGATTTCCTCATTTTTTGTACAGATATTTGGCTTGGTTAACCCCCTGATGACGATGATTGTTATCGATAAAGTAATGGGGCAACGTAGCATTGAGGCGATGGATGTTCTGGGTATCTTGATGTTATTGGTGGCTCTATTTGAAGCTTTGTTGGGGGGTTTACGAACTTTCTTGTTTGTGGATACTACTAACCGTATAGATGTCAAACTCAGCTCGGAGGTTATTGACCATTTACTCCGTCTCCCACTTAACTATTTTGATAATCGTCGGGTGGGTGATTTGACGGGTAGGATTGGAGAATTGGCTAATATTAGGAATTTTCTGACAGGTACAGCTTTAACGGTGGTTTTGGATTCGGTATTTTCAGTACTTTATATTGCTGTGATGTTGGCTCTTAACCCGTTAATGACGGCGGTAGCTTTGGCAGGGGTGCCTTTCTTTACTGGGATTATTATTATTAATTCTCCAATTGTTAGGAGGTTACTGCGGAAAAAGGCGGAACGTTATGCTGATTCTCAGTCATATTTAGTAGAGGTTTTAAATGGTGTTCAAACTGTTAAGGCTCAGAACTTGGAACTTCGGTCTCGTTGGGAATGGTCTGCGCGTTATGCGAAGTTTATGACTGCTAGTTTTAATACTGTTTTAACTCAGACTACTTCTAGTTCTATTAGTACCTTTTTAAACAAACTTTCCGGACTAGCACTTTTATGGGTTGGTGCTTATTTGGTAATTGATGGTCAGTTGTCAGTGGGGGGATTAATTGCTTTCCGAATTATTGCTGGTAATGTGACAGGTTCGTTGCTCCGTTTTGTGAGTGTTTGGCAGAGTTTCCAAGAGGTGGGAATGTCTATTGAACGACTTCGAGATGTATTGGATACGGAGGCAGAAGTAGATGAGGAAGACCGGAATAATATTGATATGCCACCGATTAATGGCAGTGTTAAGTTTGAAGAAATTTCTTTCCGATTTGCTCAAAGTGGACCTTTACAGTTGGCTAATGTAAATTTGGAATTTCCGTCTGGTTATTTTGTGGGAATTGTTGGTTTGAGTGGTTCTGGAAAGAGTACGTTGATGAAGTTATTACAGCGTTTATATCCTCCTCTTTCTGGTCGAATTTTTATTGATGGATATGATATTCAAAAAGTAGAATTATATTCATTACGTCGTCAAATTGGGGTGGTTTTACAAGATACTCTCCTATTTAACGGTACGGTTCAAGATAATATTGCTTTGACAAATCCTGATGCAACTACTGATGAAATTGTCAGGGCGGCTAAAATAGCAGTTGCTCATGATTTTATTATGAATTTGCCTAGTGGTTATAACACGATAGTGGGTGAAAGAGGTGCTTCTTTATCAGGGGGACAAAGGCAAAGAATTGCTATTGCTCGGACGGTTTTACAAAATCCCAAATTGTTGATTTTAGATGAGGCAACTAGCGCATTAGATTACAGTTCGGAACGTCAAGTTTGTGAGAATTTGGCGGAGGCTTTTGCTGATACAACGGTGTTCTTTATTACTCACCGTTTAACAACAGTAAAAAATGCTAATACTATTATTATGATGGATAAAGGTTCGGTGGTGGAACAAGGAACTCATGGTGAATTAATGGCGGTTAAAGGTCGTTATTTCTGTCTCTATCAACAACAAGAAGCTCAACAATAATTGGGGAAGGAGTCAGGAGTCATGAGTCAGGAGACAGGAGAAATTTTGGTAACAACAATTATTAATTGGAGAAGGAAGAAGAATTTAGAATTCAGAATTTAGAGTTCAGAATTCAGAAGGCAGGAGTAATTTTGGTAACAACTTTTCCTGATTTTCCCCCACTCCCCTACTCCCCTACTCCCCCACTCCCCTACTCCCCCACTCCCCCACTCCCCTACTCCCTACTCCCTACTCCCTACTCCCTAATTAAAAAATAAAATGGATACTCAATCTACATCATTAAACGAACAACCAGTCATTCTAGAGAAACCAGCCATATTATCTAGGCTATTTCTATGGATGATTATGATAATTACCAGTTCAGCAGTAATCTGGGCTTACTTTGCTGAGATAGATCAAGCAGTACCAGCTACAGGCCAATTAGAACTTAAAGATGGTTCCATAGATGTCCAAGCTCCTACCAGCGGGAATGTAGTTAGACTTCATGTAGAAAATGGCGATCGCGTGGAAAAAAACCAGCCATTACTAACTTTTAGTCCTACTGCTCCTAGTGCAGATTTAGGTTCTGCTACAGAATTAAGAGACACTCTAAAAAGAGAAAATCAGTTTTATAAAGAAGTACTAAATGGTAAGGTTCCTACAGCTTTACCTCCAGATTTACAAAAATTGGCTCAAGAGCGACAAACTAGAATATCAGAAAATAAAACATACCGCGCTCTAATTGATGAACTGTACCTAAACAGAGGTGGTTTTGTTAATATTGAACCTAGTTTGCAAGGATTATATGTAAACTATAAAGCTGAATATAATTCTCGTGTAGGTGCTGTAGAATTGCAAATTACAGAGCTAGAAAAACAACTTCAACAAGCAGAAGAAGATGAAGAAGCAGCTAGAGAACAATTAAGAGTAGCTCAAGACCAATTGCAATATTCCCAACAACAATTACAGTTTGCCAAACAACAATTAAATAACAGTAAGCAACAACTAACTTATGCTTACGAACAATTAAATAATACAGAAAAACAACTAACTTATGCTAATGAACAACTGAAAAATACTCAGGAACAACTACAATATTCTAAAGAACAGTTAGAGTTGGCTAAAGGGCAGTTAAGTAAGTCAGAACAAGTATTAGGATCTAACCAAGAAATTTTAGGACAAATATCTCCTTTAGTAGAAGAAGGAGCGATCGCTGAATTGCAAAAAAAACGTCAGGAGCAAGAAGTATTTCGGGGAGAAAGTGAGCTTTTAAGGCAACAAGACCAAATTCAAGCAAGAGCAGGAGAAATAAATACTAGACTGGGAGAAGTAAATTCTCGGTTAGCAGATATTAATGTTAGAGAGGGAGAAATAAATTCTCGCAGGTCTGATATTAATACATTGGAAGGAGAAATAAATACTCGTGAAGGAGAAATAAATTCTCGGTTCGCTGATATTAATGCTAGAGAGGGAGAAGTCAAAGCTCGTCAAGCAGAAATACAACGCGCTAGGTTAGAGCAACAGCGTTTAAATGTGTCTATTAATAGAACTAAAGAACAGTTAAAAAATACTAGGGATGCTTGGGCAAGGGAACTTTATGCCAGAATTGCTGAAAATGAAGGAAGGGAAATTGCTCGAATAGATTCTCAATTTACTCGCTTACAACTAGACAACAAAAAGAGACTAACTGAAGTTAATGCTCAGATTGAAAAGTTAGAAGAAACTCGCGATAATCAGGTTTTAAAATCACCAGTTTCTGGAGTTATTTTTGATTTAAAACCTGTTAGTAAAGAAGAGTCTTCTCTAGATATAAAAACTGACCCTATTTGTCAATATGTAATTAATGATGTTTTGAAGCCTAATGATATTAAACCAGAAAGATGTGAAGATGCGTCTTATGAGGCACAACAAACTCAACCATTGTTGACAGTATTGGATGATGATGAAGGTTTAGAAGCGGTAGTTTATATTCAGAATAAAGATGTTGCCTTGGTATTAAAGGCTTTAAATGATAAACGGAAAAAATTAGAACCTTTTCACGATCAAGAATTAGCTGGTGGGGAGGTTATTGAATGCGAACCGGGTAAAAAATGTGTTTGTCCTGAACTGAAAGAAAACCGGGAAAAATTAGGTTTAAAAGATGTGGAATGTATACCTGTAGAAGTACAAGTTGAAGCTTTACCAGCTAATGAATTTGGTACAGCAACTGGGGAGGTTATTTCTATTAGTGATGATGCTCTTCCACCGGATCAAGAAGCTGGAAGACCTTATTTTTCTTTTGAAACTACAATTGATTTGGAACGGCAAACATTTGTTCTGGATAATGAGAATGATTTGGAAATTGGTTTGCAGAATGGTATGGCAATTAGCTCTAATATTAATGTGGGTAAGCGGACGGTTTTAGAGTTGTTCTTTAATAGATTTACTGGCAAGTTTAGGAGTTTGACTAATGTTGATTAATGATTAGCTATCAGCATTTCAGCATTTCAGCTATCAGCTATTCAGCATTTCAGCTATCAGCTTTATTAAACAAAAGATGCCAAGGATTGAAATCCTTGGCTAATAGCTGAAGTCATCTTTTAGATGACTAATTTTAACTTGTATATTCTAGCTGGAAATAGTGAATAAATTGAATTTAAAATTAAGTTGAATGGGGAGGTAATTTCAGTTATTAGTTATCAGTACCTCTACAATAAGGAGGCTTGACATAAGCAATTCCCTCTTTTTTTATCCTTTAAAAGGGTCGCCTTTAGACCAGATTTTTTCGGTAATTAGCTATCAGCTAGTCAGCATTTCAGCTAGTCAGCATTTCAGCTATTAGCTTCATTAGCTTGAATTGTATGGGTTAAAAACTCAAAACAAGGCAAGATGCCAAGATGTTTTAAAGCCAGCTTTTATAGTTAAGTATAAATTCTGCCTCAATAAGCTTTTTAAAACTAAAAACAATAGCTGATTGCTGATAATAATTAATAATTACCTCTTCTTTCAGGAAAATTTTTTCTTGTTTCTCCAAACCTTAATTATTGGGTAACTAAGATCAACCTTCGGATATTGATTTGATTGACAAAAAGACTAGACTATGGGAAAAGGGGGTGGGAAAATAACACAAATAAATAAGGACTCAAAAGAATGCAAAAGTCTCAAAAACTAAAACAAACAAATCAAGGAAAACAAAAAGCCCACACTTCCTCCATAATCAGGCCTAGAAGCAGCATCACGACCACGACTGACTTTGTAGAGATGGACTTGGAGTTATTAGAGCAAGTACAAGGCGGAGTGATGAGACGAACGGAGATAGAAAGGTGGTGGAAGTTATGTTGAACACAAATCACAAATAGAAGGGACGGGTAGACTATTGGCGTTATGGTGGGTAATAATAACATTGGTCAAACTCGATTGTCAAAATTCTTTCTACTCAATAACGTTAGGTCTATTTGCCCTAATAAATTGACTTACTACCCAGTTTTCCGATAACTGGCACGGGGGGAGAGCAAAAGATGGCGATGGATACTTAGTTGACGATCGCCTCTTCTCCCCAGAGTTGAGAACAATATCCCCTAGAAGTCTACTTCCCCAGTGGCACTTTCTAGGGGACTTCTTTTTAGAGCTATAGCGACCACAAAAACCCTTGTACTTTCTGGCACATTCCTCCAGAGTTTTGACCGACAAAATTCAGAGGCAAGCTTTTAGCAAATCAAAAATAAAAATTTTATTCATCTCTATTGCTGCATACCCAATAGGAATTTCGACTCATTTCCCTTTTGTTGCGGATATAGCAATAGGAGTTTTTACCTACAAAATCCAGAAGCCAACTTTTCGCCAATTCAAAATAGAAATCTGATTCATCTCTATTGCTACACACGCAATAGGAATTTAGACTCAGTTCCCTTGGATTGCGGATATAGCAATAGGAGTTTTGACCGACAAAATTCAAAGACAGATTTTTAGCAAATCAGAAATCAAAATTTTATTCATCTCTATTGCTACATACGCAATAGGAATTTCGACTCAGTTCCCTTTGATTGCGGATATAGCAATAGGAGTTTTGACCGACAAAATTCAGAGGCAAGCTTTTATAAAATCAGAAATAAAAATCTGATTCATCTCTATTGCTACATACGCAATAGGAATTTAGACTCAGTTCCTTTTTGTTGCGGATATAGCAATAGGAGTTTTTGCCTAGAAAATTCAGAGGTAAGCTTTTCGCAAATCAGAAATCAAAATTTCATTCATCTCTATTGCTGCATACGCAATAGGAATTTAGACTCAGTTCCTTTTTGTTGCGGATATAGCAATAGGAGTTTTTGCCTAGAAAATTCAGAGGTAAGCTTTTCGCAAATCAGAAATCAAAATTTCATTCATCTCTATTGCTGCATACGCAATAGGAATTTAGACTCAGTTCCTTTTTGTTGCGGATATAGCAATAGGAGTTTTTGCCTAGAAAATTCAGAGGTAAGCTTTTCGCAAATCAGAAATCAAAATTTCATTCATCTCTATTGCTGCATACGCAATAGGAATTTTTGCTCAGTTCTCTTTGATTGCGGATATAGCAATAGGAGTTTTTGCCTAGAAAATTCAGAGGTAAGCTTTTCGCAAATCAGAAATCAAAATTTCATTCATCTCTATTGCTGCATACGCAATAGGAATTTTTGCTCAGTTCTCTTTGATTGCGGATATAGCAATAGGAG
>NZ_JAAHHG010000176.1:15050-18634 GCF_010692555.1 Okeania sp. SIO3B5
TTGCGGATATAGCAATAGGAGCTTTTGCCTAGAAAATTCAGAGGTAAGCTTTTCGCAAATCAGAAATCAAAATTTTATTCATCTCTATTGCTACATACGCAATAGGAATTTAGACTCAGTTCCTTTTTGTTGCGGATATAGCAATAGGAGTTTTTGCCTAGAAAATTCAGAGGTAAGCTTTTCGCAAATCAGAAATCAAAATTTCATTCATCTCTATTGCTGCATACGCAATAGGAATTTTTGCTCAGTTCTCTTTGATTGCGGATATAGCAATAGGAGCTTTTGCCTAGAAAATTCAGAGGTAAGCTTTTCGCAAATCAGAAATCAAAATTTCATTCATCTCTATTGCTGCATACGCAATAGGAATTTTTGCTCAGTTCTCTTTGATTGCGGATATAGCAATAGGAGCTTTTGCCTAGAAAATTCAGAGGTAAGCTTTTCGCAAATCAGAAATCAAAATTTTATTCATCTCTATTGCTACATACGCAATAGGAATTTAGACTCAGTTCCTTTTTGTTGCGGATATAGCAATAGGAGCTTTTGCCTAGAAAATTCAGAGGTAAGCTTTTCGCAAATCAGAAATCAAAATTTTATTCATCTCTATTGCTACATACGCAATAGGAATTTAGACTCAGTTCCTTTTTGTTGCGGATATAGCAATAGGAGTTTTTGCCTAGAAAATTCAGAGGTAAGCTTTTCGCAAATCAGAAATCAAAATTTTATTCATCTCTATTGCTGCATACGCAATAGGAATTTTTGCTCAGTTCTCTTTGATTGCGGATATAGCAATAGGAGCTTTTGCCTAGAAAATTCAGAGGTAAGCTTTTCGCAAATCAGAAATAAAAATTTTATTCATCTCTATTGCTACATAGTTCTAAAGAGACAGGACTTTCAACTTCGCTTTAAGGTAATATTTCCAAAAAAAGCTATCTACCAATTTTCTAATAATGTTAAAAGTAGATTGTAGGTTGGGTTGAACGGTAGTGAAACCCAACATTAAACGAATAGAGAAAAGAGATACAGATGTGGTTTGTTTTATTGTATAAGTGTCAGTAGTTGGGTTTATCCTACGGATAAGCTGCGCTAACGTTCCTCAACCCAAGCTACACCTATAATATTGCCGCTCGCCACTTCCCAATAATGTTAAAAGTCTTTTCCCAAAGCAGAATATTCTTGCTAACCCTCTATATTTTCCCAGTCTTATTACTCCTATGGTTTCTCACTAATTTTAGTGTCAACGTTCCCTACTGGGACCAATGGAGATTAACCCCTATCTTTGAGCGAGTTGCTGAAGGAAACGCCACATTTTTTGACTTTTTTACAGTACACGGACATCACAGAATATTAATTCCTAAATTAATTATTACTGCCTTAGCTTCTGCCACTAAATGGAACACCCAAGCTGAAATAATTTGTAGCGTAATTTTTGTCATCATCACATTTTTTGCTATCTGTAAAATAGCCGAAATTCAATTCCAGAATAAAAACAAAAATATCCTACATATAGCAAATATATTAGTCAGTATATTATTATTTTCTTTAGTACAACATCAGAATTGGTTATGGGGATTTACCCTATTTTGGTTTCTGACAAATTTATGTTTAATCATAGCAATCTATTTTATTTACGCATTCGATAAATTTTCAGCAAAAACAAAAATATTTCTGGCAGCAATATCCTGTTTTATTGGCAGTTTTACATTAATACAAGGATTATTTTCTTGGTTTGTACTTATACCATCAATATTTTGGCTAGAAGGTAAACCCAAACAAAAAATTAGTAGAGTAACTATTTGGATTTTACTCTTTATACTTTCATGTTTTATATATTCAATTAACTATAATCCCATTCGAGAGCCAAAACCATTTTTATTTACAGAACAACCATTCCTAATAATCAATTATTTTTTAGCTATTTTAGGTTTGCCTTTAGTCAGAATTTCCATTCCAGCAATTTTGACAGGATTAATATTATTTTCTAGTTTTATATTTTTCACATTTTATTTTCTCAAGAAACCCTGGTTTAACGAAGTCAGAAGTCAGAATTCAGATAGGGAAGCCGTCGGATTGGCGACGTACAGAAGTGATTTTTGCAATGGGGATTTAAGCTCCGTTCCAAAAATATTTAGCCTTAAAAGGTGGGGTTTTAGACCCAATTATTTTGATAAATTTATCTTTGTTCCGGCAGCCATTCCTTGGTTAACAATAGGAACCTTTTCTCTCATTTCTGCTCTATCTATTTCTGTAGGCAGGGCAGAATATGGTGTCGAGAATGCAATGATTTCTTCGCGGTATACAACTACGTCAATTTTATTAATTATTTCCCTAATTTATCTTTTTGGTTTATTCCTGCAACAGCAGCAAAAGTATTTATCAATATATAAAATTTTTGCTGTAGTAATGACAGGAATTATGATGGTTAACTCTGTGTATATTGTTGGTAATGTAAAATCAAGTTTTCCCTACATGGAAAGTCGGAAAGAGTGTCTAGAAATAATTAACTATTTGGAAGATTCAGAATTTATTCAAGAATCACAGGATAGTTGTTTAGTATTAATGAATGGCAAAACGTGGTTAGTCAGAGAAGGTGCAGAAATTATGGCAAAATTAGGATGGCGAAAATTCCCACAAAATCTGGAATTTATTACAGAAACAAAACAAACTTATGGTTATTTAGATTATCCTCAAACAACTGAAAATACTCTAATTATTAATAGAGATGAAACTGTTAGTTTGGGGGGATGGGCAATTAGACAGGATAAAAATAAACAACCGAATCTAGTTTTACTTTCTTCTGGTCAAAATAAATCTTTCTTTGCTAATGCTATTGTCAATTTAGAGAGTAATGATATTGCTAAAGTTCTTAAGTCAAAAAAGTATAACAGAGCGCGATGGAAAGTCACATTTTCAGCTAAGTCTTTACCTGTGGGAGAAACCGTAATTAATGCTTGGGTTTATAATTATGATAAACAAGAATTTGTCAAATTAAACGACCAAATAAAAGTTAGAGTGGAAGCCTAAATTGCCCTGAAATAAATTTCAGGGCTAATAGCTGAAGTCCTTTAAAAGGGAATGAAAATACGGATTCCTCTTGAGAGGACTTGAGCTGTGAGCCTGGGATTTTAATCCCTGGTATTAGATAATTTGAAAGGAAAAGCGTGTTGATAAGTAATTTGTTCTAGGTAGGAACTTACAGAATAATTAAGGTTTAAAGCCTATCACTCGCCGTGGAGAAACAAGAAAAAATTTTCCTTTTATTCAATCCTCTTCCTTTTAGGGAGAGGTAATTAGGGTCTGCTGAAAAAATTGGTTGGTGGGGGTAAGACACGGAGACGCGGAGATGGAGAAACAGATAATGGTTTCGCCATTTTATGTGAATAAATTTTCTTGAATTTCAGCATAAAAACTCAGTATTTTGAGGCAAATAAGAGCCAATCACTTAGGAGATAAATTGAATATAAAAAGCTCAATTACCTTGACTATTCTTACTTTTAGCTTTATTCAGCAAGCCCTAATAATTAATTATTCATTATTCATTATTCATTATTCATTGTTTAAAGTTCCTTTTGAATGATGTTGTTTTT
>NZ_JAAHHG010000177.1 GCF_010692555.1 Okeania sp. SIO3B5
TCTCATTATTTATCAGAACAGGTAATATCATGTCCGGTTGAATAATTAGGGTTTGCTGATTAAATATCAAAGCATTGACTGATATTGGTTTTAGCCTCTTTAGGGTCTAAAAAAGTACATCTGTTTCAGTCTAAAACACTCAAAAAGTTAGTATTTTAGGTGCATAGTTGGGCAGAAAAATCATCCTTACAATTCTTACCCCTACCTCCTCGCTCATTCCTATTTCTCCTGTCTCCTGTCTCCTACCCTCGCCCATAAGACTTTTGAGCGCAAACCCTAATTAGACTTTGGTGGAAGAAAGGCAGGAGGCAGGAGGCAGGAGGCAGAAGGTTTTCTCCCATTGTCACCTTGATTTTATACACAAACGATGCTACCGGACATGATAGAATTCTAAATTCTAAATTCTAAATTCTAAATTCTTGAACTGTTCCCTTAACTTAAAATACATTTAATCTATACAATTTTCTACTTCAAACCTTTACCTAGTTTAAATTACGATCTAAATTTAGATATTGAGGGTTGCAAAAACTGAAATTTGAGTTAGTATGGAACTCATAAACCAATCAATTCTATCTAGCAAAATCGATACATAAAAACAGTAAAATAATAGACTAAAAGATAGTAATATTACTTTTTTATCACTTCTTACCTAAAAAGTATGTTTTGAAATATTACTTTATTCTTACTGACAAGAATAAGTAATTCCTCTACCGTAAAAGTATGGAGAAAAAACAAATAACTTCTCTCTCAAATGTAGATATTAAGTTTCAGGGGTCAAGATTGTGAACAACCAATTAAAAGTTTCTCTAGTAGGTATCTTAGCAACCGTTGGTCTCTGGGGTTTCATACCTCAATCAGAAGCCAAAGCAGAACAATTAGAAACTACTGACAAAGTAGTATTTACTTGTGTTTCAGTTAACGCTGAAGAAAATCAATATGCTACTGTTCCTCAAATAGTTCGTGAAACACGGGATACAAGTGAGCCTGGACTTTTAGGCGGATATCCTCTAGTGAAACGAGAAGTTATTCAAGTTTCCTCTAAACCAATGATTGTGTGGACTGCAACTCTCTCTTCCGATCATCCCAAAGGTGCTTATACTCCTGACCGTCGTTGTCAATCTGTTAGCACTCGTCTAACTAACCTTGCTTATGCCCTGGGAATGGAAACTTTTGCAGATATCAGCAATATTGGAGTTGTAAACTATGAGCAAGTAGTTTATGTTTCTCCAGAAGAAGAGCCTAGCTTCGATAATGTAGTATTTACATTAAAGCCAGGAAATCGTGATAAATCAGAAGAGATTATCACTCAATTTAAAGATTTCGGACAAGGTACTGCTAGTGATGAACCTATCTACGAGTAAGTAAATGGTTTTAGTAGAGATGTTGAGGGGATAACGAAGTCAGAAGTCAGAAGTCAGAAGTTGTTTTTGTAACGGGGATTTTGAGCAACCCCCCCAAAAACATTTCGCCTTAAAAGGCTGGTCTTTAGACTCAATTATTTTGATAAGTAAGCAAATAAAATGCCCCTCTTCATTCCTTATTTCTGAACTCTCTATTTGTTGAACTATTTAAATTAGATAATGTTGAGAAAAGGCTAGTTTAAAATAAGTTTTTATTCTCAATTAAAACTATAATAAATAGGAAATATCTAATCAAAATCTGTACAGAATTTTCTCAGGCACTAATGGCTTAGTATTCTCTAAGTTTGTGTCTGTTTTAACTACTTTATTAATTAATTTCTAATTTCATTCTCAAAATTATACTTTCTAAATCAAGTAACCTGTAAAAAAGTAGTTAATTGTAGTTAATTGTGGGATAATAAAATAACGCATTAGCGTTAGTTTGTTTGCCCAAAGTATCTCAATCAATTGTCAAGAGGAAAAAAATGAAAGTTACAACTACTAAGACTTTATTTACTGCAACATTAACAATGTTTTGTGCTGTTAGCTTAAGTGCTACTCCCGCAAAAGCTCAAGAAAAGTCCGTAACAAATGTTAAAGGTTCCTCAGAACAATTGTTGAGTACCAGTGCTAATAGTTTCTCTAGGGATAGAAGCACGAGTTTAACTCAACAATCTACTACTAGAGGTAGACGTGGATTATCTAGAAATTCACTAGATGATGTAACCAATAGCATTAATCTCCAAATGCGGAAAAGTAGAGACCCTAAATGGAAAAGTGAGAAACAATGGTTTGATGAAAAGTGGGACTCTTTGTCTGTAGACTTTTAGGAGCTTGAGCTTTTAGCTAAACCGTCGAGAAGCCTGCGCGCGAAATTTTCAAGAGGAATGTGAGATGAATCGGCGGTAAGCGTAAAATCTGATTGCGGAGCTAGGCGCGTAGTTTTTCGATTTGCGGAGCTAGGCGCGTAGTTTTTCGATCTGCAAAAAGGGCGACGGGGCATCCCGTCCTTAGAGCTTCGTGGAGTCCGATGCAATAGCAGGACTGCGAAGGGAGAAGCCCACACTAACCATTCGGTATAGTGTGGGAGTATGTCACTTAATTGATAATTCTAGAAACTGGAATACCCCAACTTAGAGATTCCATTTTTTTGAACTGCTCAATAGATGGTTGAGAGCCATCTGTAAAATTAAATGCTCCAATTCCAGCGATGGGATATTTTGAGCGTCCGTTAATGCCAATTAACTGACCTTTATTGTTTAAAATCGGTCCACCACTCATGCCACTTTTAATATCATTGGTATAACCTAATTGATATCCTTGGCTGAGGGTGCGACTGGGTAACATTTCTACAGCTCCTAAAGTTAACTGAAAAGCACGATTACCCCAACCACGGGTACTACTCATTTCTGAGGAGTTTGGTTGATGCCAATTGGGAAAACCTGCGGCAATCACAGTTTCTCCTACTGAAAGTAGATTATTGTTGGCAATTTCTACAACTTGATAAGGGCGATCGCTGGTAAATTGCAATAATGCTACGTCCAGATTACCTATTTGAGGAGATGAAACTAGGGTGGCTTGATGAGTTACCCCATCTCCACTCATAATTGGGTAAAGTTTATTAGGGTTATTGTCAATTACATGATGATTAGTAACAACGGTGTAGATATTACCTTGCCGTTTGATAATTACTCCAGAACCAGCACTGTTGTCTGTAAAAATTCTCACAGTAACTTGTTGAGCAATATTAGATACTAATGATGGAAGTTGTTGTGAATCTATTTCACTTGGTTTTGTATAATAAGCTGAATTTTCTACACGGGTTTGAGAGTAAGCAACAGGTACAAATGTGGTGAGACAAAATAGTGAAGCTCCCAAAATTTTACTACTTAAGTTGAATATTGATTTATTATTTTTCATTTTATTAATACTTTCTCAAAAAAAAATACTTAAATTCCACTACTATCACCCAATCTATTTCAAGAAATTTGAAAGTGTGGTGACTATCTCACACATTGGTTAGTGCTAGAGATCGCTTCTGATTTTTTCAATACATGAATGATCTTTATTGACTACTCCCCGGAGGTCAGTCACGGGGATTCTCAGGAGATACTATGCAACACCGATAAATCCGTGTTGCTTCGTTTTTTCGAGCGCTGACCAAAGATGCACTCTCTGGGGACAATTTCCGCGGTGCCCCTACACAGTCGGCTTAAGTAGGGGCGATTCGCGAATCGCCCATACTGCTTTGCTGCTTACTTTTGTGATGATATTTGCAGCCCCGTTACAGTCTGCATTAATTAACCAATTATTACCACTTTTATACAAACCATGCTTTATTCTTTTCGGTGATGGTTTCCAATCATCGGGTTTTTCACCATAAATAGGCAGATTGTCACCATCTAAAAACGAAGCAATACTTGTATAACTTTCCGGGAGCTTCAACGTCGCTTTTCAGTAAAATAAAATACATCGGATTAAAATCCGACTCCTCGCCTTTCATCCATCGCTTAAAAAACGATGGCTTTCATGCTCCCGTGTTATTTAGGTAATTTACTTAACTACTTAAATCAAAAATAGGTATATATATTGATTGAGTTCAACCCAGCCATAAATAACTTAGTAATATAGCCATAGCTTCAGATTTATTAAGCCAAAATTACTGTGAGGAACTGATTCGGTATTTTACACTATAGCGGTAACAAAAACACATTATCAGAACAAAAATTTGGCAAATTTTTATGTCAAGATTTTATTTGGCCTTTATAGCAGAAGGAAGAAGGAAGAAGGAAAAATATTACGTTGTCTTAGTTTTAAGCTTTTGATTTGTCCTCACCTTTCCTTCGACTACTATCAACGATAATTATATGTAGTGATTATCAGAAAATATTCTCAGGAAAAGCGAAGTAGGGGCGATCGCTTATAGAATTGTTATGTTTAATAGAATACAGGGATTTTGGCTTATACCAAGGGTGATAAATGTTTGTTACAAATGGTAGGGACGTTGCATGCAACGTCCCTACGAAAGAAGGAAGAAGGGGTAAATAATGAATTTAAATCTATTCAAAATAGATAAGTCATGCTAAGTAAAAAATCGTCAAGATAAATCCCAGAAAACAGAAAACTATCGCCCGCTCGAATCCATAATTATTGACGATGAAATATATCAAAACATCTTGATTAAAACAAAGAGCCTAAGATGAAAATTAGAAGTGATACTTATAGATTGACAAATTATCCATAAATGTGTATTCAATTGCTTAGATTCAAGTATAATTGAAAACTAAATATGCAATTATCAAATATGCTATCTCGTAGTCCATTAACGATCTTAGGAGCGATCGCTGGAGTTATACTCTCCAGTCAAAGCGCGATCGCCACAGAAAAAATAGTAATAGATCTATTTGGCCCAATAAGAGCATCTATCAAAGTCAAGGATCTGCGACAATTTGCAGAAACAGGCAAAACTACCAAAACAATTTCCCAAGCTCTCGGAATATCAAAAATCAGTCCCAATACAGTTCGTGGCTTAATGACACTAGAAGTCGGAGCTAATGCTAGTAACATAGCCAAAGTACTTTATAGTAACCTCGGCCAAAATGTAACCAAAGGTATTGCGGAAGTAGTTCAGACAAGACACAATTACGAAAGCGACAAAGCCTTACGTTCTGCCATAATTCTAGCAGCAGCAGATGACAATCGAATATCAGTCCTAGAAGTTCTAGAAAAATATCCTACCGCAGAAATGCACATAGATGTAGGTAAAATCAATGAAATCGTAGACAAAATTAAAGGAACTATTGGTAACCTTGAAGAACTTCTCAGATGATAAGTCTACAATTGATCTGAAGGTGGACTGATTTTAGCAGTATCTTCTTCAGTATTATGACAATGTGGCTGCTGGGCAGTTTCAGTATCAACTGTCTCAGCCTCTATATATTGACTATCTATGAGAAACGCTCCTTTCTCAAAACGAACAGCCCAATAATTTCCTGGTTTGTGACTCAAAATAGTTCCTACTTCACCCAAACGTACAACATCAGGGGGACGTAATATCGGCATTGATTCAGCAGTTTTGATGTATGGTGGTTTAATAATTAACCTTACTTTTTGACCAATAAAAAATTCTTTCTCCATTGTTAATAACCCAAAATTATAGTGGTTTGCAGATAAGCTTTAAGTGAAAATTTGAATAATCAAGATATTAAAAAGCTGATGAATTATATCAAATTCGGTTGAATACTTATTATATAGTTGGGAGGTATGGGGAGATGGTGAGTGGGGAGGATGAAAGATGGAAGTAGGGTAGATTGAAGTAATTATATTATAAACATAAAGGAAGAATTCCCACCCTGGAAGAGCGGAAAGTTGTCAAAAGAAGTATTAGAATAAATATAGTTAAGTATTAAATCGTAGGGGGTAATTATCATGGCTACAGATCGCCGCATTTCCCGGGTTGCTTCATTAATCAAGCGGGAAGTCAGCCAGATGTTGCTCCATGGTATCAAAGATGACCGTGTAGGTATTGGTATGGTCAGCATCACAGATGTAGATGTTTCTGGAGATTTACAACACGCTAAAATATTTGTCAGTATTTATGGTTCTGAGGAAGTAAGATGCCAAACTATGGAAGGTTTAAAATCTGCTACTGGCTATGTCCGTAGTGAATTGGGTCATAGGATACGTCTGCGTCGGACTCCAGAAGTTATCTTTGTTGAAGACCGCTCTCTAGAACGTGGGACTCAAATCATATCACTTTTAAACCAGCTTTCTGAAAAACGTCAACAACAAGAAATTGAAAATCCTACAGCATCAAATTCTCAGAATATAGAAAAACTGACTTCAGACGGAATAGATTGAAGAAGGAGTCAGGAGACAGAAGACAGGAGACAGAATCAATTACATGAGGATAGTCTTCGACAAGCCACTTCGCGTATACAAACCCGAACAATTGTATACACCGCAGGTGACGGTGGGGATTTATACCCCATAAGGCTTCGGTGTCAGGAGCCAGCTTATCGGGACAAAGCCAAAACATTCTACTGACTCGGTCCTCCTGATGACTGACTGCTAGCAGTTTACCCAGCATCTCCGTCAAGAGAAGGCTGTTAAGTACTCATTCCTAAAATCTTCATCACGCTTACTATGAATTTAGTAGAAAAAGTCGCTCAGATGGTTGTAGTTAGAGCTTCCGGCAACCTATTTGACAATCAAATTCGTTATCCAGACTGGGAACCTCCTACCCATAAACTCAAATATTGGCTTCAAGACTTAGGTGTCGGAGGAGTAATTTTTGTAGATGGGAGTGCTATAGACTTGGCAACTCGTATCCAACAGCTTCAGTCTTGGGCAAAAATTCCTCTACTTTTGGCTGCTGATATTGAGGAAGGAGTAGGGCAAAGATTCGCTGGGGCAACTTGGTTTCCTCCACCAATGGCGATCGCTGCTATTGCTCAAACAAACCCCAAAAAAGCTATAGAGTATGCTGAAATTATGGGGAATATTACGGCTCAAGAAGCTGTAGCAATTGGTTTAAATTGGGTTTTAACTCCAGTGGTGGACGTGAATAATAATCCAGGTAACCCAGTGATTAATATTCGTGCTTTCGGAGAAACGACTGAATTAGTAGGTCAACTGGCAACAGCTTTTATTCGAGGGGCTCAACAATATTCAGTTTTGACTACTGCTAAACATTTTCCTGGTCATGGGGATACTACGGTTGATTCTCATTTTGAATTGCCTGTTTTACCTCATTCAGAAAGTAGACTGGCAGAAATTGAGTTGCCTCCCTTTGTAGAGGCGATCGCTGCTGGAGTGGATTCTGTAATGAGTGCCCATTTGTTGATTCCTGTTTGGGACTCGGAACTACCTGCAACTTTATCCCATAAAATTATCACAGGTCAGTTGCGCCAAAAGTTGGGTTTTAATGGATTAGTGGTAACTGATGCTTTGGTTATGGGAGCAATAGCTAATCGTTATGGTTTGGCAGAGGCTTCGGTTTTAGCTGTAGAAGCTGGTGCAGATATTTTACTGATGCCTCTAGATGCAGAGGTTACTATTAATGCTGTTTGTAATGCAGTGAGTCAAGGCCGTATTTCTGAATCACGGATTGATGAATCTTTGCAAAGAATTGAGCAAGTTAAGACTAAAGTTTATCCTACCTGGCAACCAGAAAATGAGGAAGGGTCAGATGATTTCTCTGTCTCTACATACCATTTAGTTGACAAGTTGGAGCGACCACAGGCACAAGAAACTGTAAGTAAGATTTTGCATGATTCTCTGCAAGTAGGAGGAAGTTATCTCCCAGCAAAATCAAGTGTTGAGCATTTACGCAATTTAGTTTTTGTAGAGGATATACTCAACTGTACTTTTTTAGGTAATCATACTCCAGCAGTTGCTATCCCCAAACAATTTGGTTACCAACTACAAATTATTGACAGTCATTCAGAACTCCCAGAAGCTCTTACCCCCAATCATTCGACTTTACTACAGCTATTTATTCGGGGTAGTGCATTTAGTCAAATAGCTAGTTTAACACGAGCATCGCAGGATTTAATTAAAAAATTGTTAATAAATGGTGAATTAAAGGGTCTCATCATATACGGTAGTCAGTATACATTGAAACAGTTTTCTTGTGAAATGTTATTAGATATACCTTACGTTTTTTGTTATGGACAAATGCCGAAAGCCCAAGCGATCGCTTTAAAGTTTTTCTTTAAAAATTTAAAAGTTTAAGATGTTTTAAGATGTTTTAAGATTGGCAAATTTATAAGTATTTCTCTAAAATCTAATAAAACTCCTATAATCCTTGACAAAAAAAATCAAAAATGATATTCGGGAGACGATTTTTAAGGTCAGGAAACTAGAGAAATAGTTAATTAGTAACTTTGTAGATAGTATCTCAGAGTACAGAGTTGCAGTTTGGACCAATACTATCAAGAAATGTTTTGGTTCTATGACTTTTAAAATTCTTATCAAAAGAAGACAAAAAATTGTAACTATGTATACTGAAAAATTTAACATTCATAATCAGATTTTTTGATCTATATTATTAATAACGCCGAAAATTACTCAAGCTAGGCAAAAAGGGTGACTATGACTTACACCACAGTTCAATATTCTTTAGACATTATCAGGGATGAAGCAAAAGAACTTGTACAAAAAGGAGTTCTTGGACGTCAGCAACCTATTTATACTCTCTGCCAATATATTCCCGTCAGAGAATGGGCTTGCGTAGAGGGTGAGTTAGAAAAATGTAACTTTCTACTTAGAGACCGAATTGCTGACTTAATAGGCAACGAAAAATGGGAAAACGACTAAAAAAAACTAACTCAGCTAAATTTAGATTATTAGCTGGGTTAGGTGTTTTCAATAATTAATAATTAATAATTAATAATTAATAATTACCTCTCCTTTGAAAAGGATAGGACCGACTAATCATGGAAATTTTTCTTTATTATCCCCTTAAAAGGGGAAGCTTTAAACTAGAATTTTTCGGTGATTTATCCTATTTTATAAAGACTTTTTAATAGCTGGATAAAGGTCTAAGATTTATCCGGAACTATATGTTGTGATGCATTGTCAGCTTTGAGGGCCTGACTCCTGAAGTTTCTGTAAATCCGTTCGTAGATTGGCAATTTCTTGAGTTAGCTCTAGCAAATCTTGTTGTACATCTAATGACACAAAACTAGAAGCAGAAGTAGGACTGGAAGAAACGGTTGTACTATCAGTATTTACCTGACTATTTTGTTGATTCAAAATTGTATCAACAAAGTTCCTGGCTTCTTGCTCAGTCATCTCTCCTCTATCAGCCCATTCTTCAGTTAGTTGGTTGAAATCAGTACTTAATTTATTTAAATTTTCATCTCGTTTAGTAGAGTCTTGCACAGTTTCTATAAAAAAGGAAGTTGCACCTAGAGTGACACGAAATCCTTTTTGTATTATTTGGGTTAAATTATCGGGATTCATAAGTGTAAGTGTTAAGTTAACTCAATATCAAATGGCAATTTCTCTCTGATTTTGCTAGATGAGAAATAGACTTTACTGGTAATATAACGCGGATAGAAGCAAGTGACAAAGTTATTTGAGAATATTTTTAGCTAAATCAAGATTTTTTTAATCTGAATAACTGGCAACTTATATCATGTTCGGTTAAATGCTTATACTTTAAAAGCTACGAAGTGTGGCTAATGCCCATATTGTAGCAACAGTTGAGAATTCCCGCGCTTTTAAGCCGGGGAGAGGTCAAGATGTTTTAATAATAATCTCTTCTACACCCAAGTTTACTAACTTCTTTTCAACTTGAGAAACAACATTTTTTAAATTGATATAGATCAATAAATATTTATTTTCTGTCAATCTATATATGAATGAATATTTACTTGTAAATGATAATAAATCTTTTGGCATATCATCAAATTCAAAAAACTTTTGCATAATTAATTTACCACCAAAACCAGGTAAATAGTTTTGTAATTTAACCCATGAATTATGAGTTATATACTTGCCATTAAAAGTAGGTACAAAACTGTATATTCGTGAAAGTTGATTGACTGATTTTCTCACATCAGTATGCTTTAACATATAATTATTTTCTGGTTTAGTGAAATCTAAGACTAAGGCTTCAGCATTTCCCAAATAATTTTTTGCTATGCCAACATTTTTATATCTTAAGTTACAAGGAAAAATAAATCGTTTAATAGGAATAACCGATAAAAACTCAAATAAAGCGTCGTTTGTGCTATATGCACTTTCTTCATTAGACAGATTTTTACTTCTACTCTTAATTAAGTCTAACTTTTCTTTTGTTAAGATACATTCAAGATAACTCCAATTATTCTTATTTTGAAAAAGACTGGTCAAGATAAAAACAATAAAAGATGTTGAACTTAAAATTTTATCTTTCCATGATAATTTTTTAAAACCGGCAGCAATAAAATTATCTATTTTATGAAAATCTATTGTAAATAATGGTTCAGATTTAGGAACATATTCTGGGTCTTCATATGCTTGAGAAAGATATTCTAATAATTTAAAATATGTTCCACCATCTGCTATGAGATGATTTATAAGTAGAGTTATGCCATAATAATTTTGATTATGATTCAAAATTACATACACTAATGGAGTCTCTTTATTAATAGCATCTGAAGAATTTTTAGGAATATTGAATTCATTTCTTACATAAGTTTTGGCATCTAATAAATTATCAATATTTATTTCCTGTTCGTCTAGATCAATATAGATAAAACCTATACCAGATTTTTGTGGGTTACATACAACTTTTAATGGAGAAAACAATTGTTTTACCAATCTCCCTCCCAAAATTGGCACACTATCTACTATTTGTTGAATTGCTATTTTTAATCTCTGAGAATCTACTCGATGCTTATACCAATTTATGACACCATAATATGGACAAATCCCCATCTTGCTATCAAATTTTGAAAGTTGATACTCACAATGTACATTGTTATTTGTTATTAATTCCATTTTTTGCCTATCTGGATTAATGCGATCGTGAGTCTCATATTAACACTAGAAGAAAACTTTCATTAATTGATAATGGATAATGGATAATTGATAATTACCTCTGGTTAAAACCGCTACGGAATTGAATATAAGGAAATATTATTTCTTCTCTTGGTTGATTGGAGGACAGCGAGGGGACCTCGCCATCCGGAGACCGCTTTTTTCCCCTTAAAAGGGGAGGCTTCAAGGCACGAATTATTTAATAATTAATAATTAATAATTAATAATTCGGTAATTTGAACAAAAGATGAAAAAACGTATCTTCTAACTAAAAGACCAAATCTCTACTATTGTACCTGCCGTTCTATTATCTCACTCATAGAGTACTTCCCGTTGTTACGAGGTACTTATGCTTATGGTTTTAGGGAACAGGGAACAGGGAATAGGGAACAGGGAATAGGGAATAGGGAATAGACAAAAAATATTCCAGATAGTTAGTTGTATCTCAATTAGTACGGAATCTGCTGTAAGTACTTAAGGAGACATAATAGACATCTCCAAAAATCAAAAATAAAATCAATTTTTACCCAGAAATTATCAATTATTCTTCCCTGTTCCCAGCTCCGGTGTTCCCTCTTTTCTGGAGATGTCTAATATTATTTATTTACTAGAGATTTAGTATATTATCTAAGAAAATTTTCAGCCTACTTGCTCTAAATATTGATTAATATCCTCAATAACTCTTGTCAACTCTGCTTCAGTAGTAATCCGAATTCGCTCATCTCGTAAAGTAATCAAAACTTTAGCTGCAAAAGGACTAGACCAAATATTAGGATTGCAAAATATTTCTAAAAAGACATCTCCTGTATACTGATATTCCATAGGTTTCTGTGGAGTTAGTTTTCCTGGACTACCAACAACAGTTTTTAATTGTTGCATTAATTGAGCGATCGCACTTTGTAAATTCTTAGCGGCTTCAGGACTAAAATCAAAAGATATAGACCCTTCCACCATATTCAAAGTTAGTTTAGGAGCAGGCATAGAAAGTTCAATAAATATATACTATTAGCAATAATAAACTGTATCATAAAACCTCAGCCTGAAATCAGTCAATTAAAATTTTTCAATCATTAGAAATCTCCAGAAAAGAGGGAGTAGGGAGTAGGGAGTAGGGAGTAGGGAACCCACCCCTACAGCGGTTTTCATTTCAGTAGACCACAGTAGGGACGTTGCATGCAACGTCCCTACAGGGTTTTGGTTATGACGATGTGGTTCATCAATTTGAAAAGCGCTGTAACCCCGACCGTGGAGGGGAATAATTGAGAATTTATGTGGGATAATTGATTTTATTTTTTATTCTTGGAGATTTCTAATAGACATCTCCAATTAGGGTTTGCTGAAAAAGTCTTTTAGTAGGGGTAGGAGACAACCCACCCCTAAACCCTCTTAGGAGGGGAAGACAGGAGACAAGAGAAATTGGAATTTAGAGGAGGTAGGAGCTCCTAGAAATTAAATGGCGCACATTGCCCGATCAACTTTTAGCCACTTCTGTCCGGAATGAGAAATGGCTGGTTTGTCTTCACTTCTCCATCTTCCCTCTCTCCCTCGGAACCCCTATGCTGCACTTTAATTCTGGCTTGCTGATTAAATATCAAAGCATTGATATATAAAGATTTTAGCTGTTTTAGGTTGAAAAAAGTACGCCTGTTTTCGCTCAAGAAAGCTCAAAAAACTAGCATTTTGTGCAAGAGTTGGGCAGAAAAATTAAGGGACAAAACGCCCGCTCCTACCTCCTCTACATTCCCCGTTCCTCCTGTCCCCCTCCTGGGAGGGGGAGGGGCGAGGGGTGGGTTGTCTCCTGTCTCCTACCTTCACCCATAAGACTTTTGAGCGCAAACCCTAATTCTACAGATGTGGGTCAAGCATAGCTTTTCTGGAGATATCTAATGGAAAAAATGTGACAAATTAATGTTTACTTCCTGCTTCTACCGGAACTGTGGGCAGCACTCCGTCCACAGACATTGACACTCAAGCAGACCGCATTTCTTAAATTAATACTTGCATCTCATACGCGGTCTATAGATATCCCACAATCAGGGCAGTCATAAGTCTCCCTACTGATCTCTGTTCATCCTGGTCAAAGTAAAAGCTAAATCAGCAACACTTGTTTGTTCATATACTTCAAACGGTTGATGAACCCAAGGGTTATCTGGTAAATAATCAACATAGTAGTCAGGTTTAAATATAGAGCAAGCCTTATACCACAAAACTGCTGTTTTGATCTCCTGAATTTCTTGACCATAATTATCCTGAAGCCAAGTGATAGATTTATCTATACTTATTCCCGAATCTACTAGATCGTCAGCTAGCAACACATGACTACCTAAACTATTTGTAGTCATAGTTAAACTTTTTCCTATGACGATCTTACCCTGCTCCTGGCCTTTAATACCACCATAAGAGGAAGTAGCTAAAATAGCTAAAGGTTTTTTAAAAATGCGAGACAAAATATCTCCTACTCGTAATCCTCCTCTAGCCAAACAGACAATTTGATTGAACTCCCATTGAGATTGATAAATTTTTGCTGCCAGATACTCAATTTTTTTATGATAGTCTAACCAAGAGATATAAAGATGGCTCATGTGTGAACTTTAAAATAATGGCGATCGCCTAAAAATAGGATATTTTTAATTTTACTGTGTAGTAATATTATCTTTAAAAGAAGGAAGGCAGCAGGAGCTGTTTGCTCCGCATTCCTGACTAATATAGCGCTGTGCGCAGGCAAATAGGCAAATAGGCAACAGCTCATCTGGCAACAGGGAGGATGAAAAGCTGTTTGTGCAAGCATTCCGTAGGAATCATATAAGACTTTTAACTATTGGACACCTCCTGTAATTTGTAAATATGCCAACGCACATTGCTATAACACTATTAACATTATATAGCGTTTCTCAGGTTACCGAGGTAAAGTTGTTTTTCTTCTTTTCTCTCTTGGTACGCTACCAGGAAGTGGCGAAGAGTTCCAACCTCTGTCGCATTCCCCATACGTCGCAACACTATTCCCTGTTTCCCGAATTACTATTGCTTGCGTCTGTGGCATTCCACGGGGTAACACCACTACTCCCACACAACAAACTAATGCAAAAAGGCAGAAGGCAGGAGGCAGAAGGCAGAAGGGAAGAAAGGTTATTGTACAAGCTTTTGAACCTTTTTTAACTGGTCAGTTATTTCCGCCATCCTGCACTAATGCGTGTATTTCACCTCCTATCAGAGTTGCTATATAATTCTTTAATATTGTTGAATGGAGATAATTATTCTGTAACTTTTGAAAGATAAACACCTCAAAAGTTAGTACCACAATTTTAGTAGAGAAACTTGTGTAATCATAGGATAACTACTTGACTAATTAAGAAAAGAAAATGAGAGCTATATATTGAAGTAGTCAGTTCTACATTAATTCATCTTCCTAATTATTATCCCAGCTTTAACCCGATTCAAAACTGTTAGTTAAAGCTCAAAAAATTTTGAGTAATATTTGGTGCAATAGCTTATGTTTATTGAGCTAAAGCGCTTGAATTTGTTTTTGCTCAAATCTTGCTCAATGATATTAGTAACTGGTTCATTGATTTTTGTTGTTTTACCTCATGCTTACTAGGAAATCCTCATAGTTTAGGAGTTAACAAAAAAACAGGTGTTAAGTATTCATATCTCTATAAGGGATATCAAAAGTAAAATTATGCACTTTTATAAATGCTATAACAATTTTTGACAAACTGAAATTTTGGTGTTATGCAAATGTATGTATTTACAAAAGATGTAGATTTTATGATTTTTATTGTTTAATTATTAGTCAAGCAGAATAGCAAAAATATCAATCTGTTATTCTCAACCATCCACGCCGAATAGCATGAAATAACCTATTAATTGCTGTTGCATCTTCTTCACTCAGATTATGATATAAAAATAAACTCCTAAGTTGTTTTCTGTGTTCTATAGTCAAAAGACCAGAGCGATATACTTGGAATACTAACTCTGCAATTATTACCTCTGGTAAAAGGGTTTGATAATTCATAGCAGCTAATTGTAGATATACTATTAATAGTATTCTCGATTTAACAACAAATCATTGTGATAAATCACTTAAAGTAAAGTGATATTTATCTAGAAAATTAGTGATTCATATCACCATACTCAAAATATAATTATTTTAGTTAAGATATTAAAGATAATACTTTTTTATTTTAGCAATCGAAATGTCACATAATTATTTAAAATCAATGATAACTATATTTTTATTGTAAATAAGTATTTTATCGTCATCAGCAAATTATACAACCATGATATTAAATTGTATTTTTTAGCGATCAACAACTATCTATATGCTAGAAATCTTGTAATTATTAATATTAACTATTATAATATTATTAAAAAAAAATAAAGTAGTATATGGTAGTAAAAATTATGGATAAATCTAGAATTTGGCATGAGTCATACCAATCCCGATGGATTTTTGTGGCAAATGGTAAGGACTTTGCATACAACCTCCTTCAATAATTGATAATTGATAATGGATAATTGATAATTACCTCTCCCTAAAAGGAAGAGGATTGAATAAAAAGAAAATATTTTCTTGTTTCTCCTTTAAAGGAGAGGCTTTAAACCTTAATTGTTCGGTAAATCCTAGGGAGAAATGAAATTAGAATCAAGATTGAAAAGAAAGACAAATATATAGATTAGGACTTACGCATATACGCTATATATAGCGCTTAAAACTATTGTTCAATAGAATTTACACTCTATAAATAGTGCCTTTGCGTAAGTACTGTAGATATAACTGTCTAAAATCAATTGGAGAAGCTATTTTTCTGTAAGAATTCCGCAGGAAATGAAATAGTCCTTGTCAGCTAACCTTGGTCATTGCTGGATTCTTTCTTTCAAAAGCTGAAGCGCTGAATCCTTACCTTTTTCAGGACCTCAGCTCGAGGCGCACCTTTTTGTCGCATTCTTTGTATAAACTATATTTTAAAATCAGTAATACATTTATGAAAAATCAGCAAAAATCCTCTATTAGTATAGTAACAATAGCCACTATATTATTAAGTTTCATAATTTTAGGATGTCAAAAAAACAGCCAAAAAACACAGGAATTAGACGACAAAAACCAGACAATATTATTACAACCAAGTACTGTAGAATTATTACAACCAAATACTTTAGAAGAAGAAAGTAAATTTCAAGCAAGAAGTTTGGCAATTCGTAAGAAACTAGCAGAGGTAGACTTAGAAGAACTAGATAATTGGTGGAGACCAAGAAAAATTGGAGATCCTCATAAATATCTACTGCCAGTAATTTTAGCCAGATTAAGTTTAGAAGATACACAAACAGGAGAACTTTATGACCAAGAAAAAACCTGGAAAATTTTATTCCAACTAGATAAAGATAAACCAAACCTTTATCACTTCCGTAGTTATCTAGATGTGCGAATTTTATTTTTATTTAGAGATAAAATGCCATCTGATGTATTAGCATCTTACAAAAATCAACTACAACGACCCAAAGTCTTCAACTGGATAAAAACTGGAACAGAAAATCATATGTTTATGCATCGTGCATCCGGTTTAGCATTGATGAATGGAAGTGGTTGGCCTGTAGAAGACCCAGCAAGTGAAGCCACAAATGAGGCATGGTTGCGAGCAGAGCTGAATAAATTTTTAACTATTGGACAAGGAGAATTTCATTCTTCCACTTATTATGGATATAGTATTGGTGGATTACTCAATATCTATGATTTTGCTCGCGACCCAGAATTAAAAAAACTGGCAAAGGGTTTACTAGATTGGTATGCAACTAATATGGCACTAAGACTAAGTTGGGGGACTGCTGGAGGTGCAGAAAGTCGGGGTTTCGATCGCAATACTTGGAATACTGGGTTAGGTGCAGTAGCATGGATGTGGTGGGGAGAAGGCACTGAAGCTGCAGAAAAGATGACAAATGGTACTGCTAGGTTAGCATTGCCAGCAGCTCTAAGCACATATCGTCCTCCAGAACATCTGCGGGCACTAGCTCGTAAACAAGTGCCATTACCATTTCAGCTCAGAGCAAGTCATCCAATTTACTACAGTTACTCTCAAGGAAACCGCTTATGGGAAAAATTCTATATAACAGAGGATTATAGTTTAGGAACTTTATTAGAGCCTACCCGCAGTTATCAAGTTGAAGGTACAATTAGCGCACAATATGTTACTTATAAGTTAGTAGTGCGCGACCCAGAAGGTATTAATAACGCAGTAGTAGGTTTAGGTGGCACTTATCATGGACCCCAAGCAACTGGACGTAGTCCTGGCGATCAATATGTTCAGCAACAGGGAGCAGTAATATTTCAGTTAATTCTCAGCGACCGAGATTTGCAAGCAGGAGTGCCAGCACAGTCGCATTTAGTCTTGCCAAAGCGTTATGGCGAACCGACAAAATATAAAAATTGGTATATTTGGCGTATTGAAAATATTTGGCTATGTGCTCGACCTTGGGCAGATGAGGTAAGTTTACAACCATTATCTCGGAAATATAAAGATTACCAAGCAATGGTTGCCAAAGGAAAAAAGACTGCTTGGGTTACTGATGTGGCAAGGGTAGCTGATGTTGGAGATTTTGAAAGTTTAAAACAGGCGCTGGATAAAACTCTGGTTGATGATAGCCAATGGGAGAGTCAAGGGCGTTTGAGTTATTTAAGTTTAGCTGGCGATCGCATAGTTATGACATATCAGCAATATAATGCTATTGGGGACGCTGTAGTTAATGGGGAAAAAAGAATTTTAAACAATTGGCCTGTTTTAGAGAGTCCATACGCCAAACAAGAGTTGTACAGTGGGTTACTAGAAGTTGATGACCCCAAGCTGGGTAAGTGGCAATTAAGAGGTAAGTTAATGGGTCCAGAATGGGAATAACAACTACTTTAATGAACTCAGACCTAAAGCATCCTTATTTATATCATGTCCGGATAATAGCGTGATAAAAAAACCTTTTCCCTTCTAACCTTTTCTTTCCTTCTGCCTCCTGCCTCCAGCATAGCTGCCTTACCTCCTCCAAAGTATAAGTATTCAACCGGACATGATATTAGTCAATACCATCAATGACTAACTTGCTTCGTACTTTGTTTCTCACTAAAAATATACCCCACCCGTCAATAGGTGGAGTCGCTTTTCGCAACTGGCAAAACATGAATATTATAATGAAGTATGGGTCAGTTGCTGTTTTTAGTGTATCTACTTGGACTGCTGTACAATACCTACACAATTCCGGCAAAACTATGAAAAACCTGGTAATATCATGTTCGGTTGAATACTTATAATATCTGTGGACCGAAGGCAGGAGGCAGAAGGCAGAAGGCAGAAGGGAAAGAGCAAGGTTAGAAGGCAGAAGATTTTTTATAACTGATTATCCGCAATTCGCAGCTCCCCCGGAGGGGGAACATGATATAATGCGAGTTTTGCAGCTTGCTTCTTGCTTCAACCTGGGGAGTCGGCTCCTTCCAGTTCACAGGCGTAATTTCGGGGGCAGCCCACCCTAGTTTTTTGATTCACTTCCCCATATTGGGATAACACAATTGCCGCATTATTGATTTTTGACCGAAAAATTGGGTCTCAAGCCTCGCCCATAAGCGGGCGACTTTTTAGTTGTTAAGTGTTTCAATGAATATGTTACAATACTGTTAGTTTAAATATCAGATTATGAAAGCTAGATTTAAGTAT
>NZ_JAAHHG010000178.1 GCF_010692555.1 Okeania sp. SIO3B5
TCTTAGGCATAGACCCTGGATTAAACAACTGGTTAACCTGCGTGAGTAATGTGGGAAAAGCTTTTATAGTTGATGGGAAAAAGGTTAAATCTCAAAATCAATGGTACAACAAGCAAGTAGCCAAAATCAAATCAGGCAAGTCTGGTGACTACTGGGACGATAACTTAGCAGCTATTACTGAAAAGCGCAACCGTCAGATGCGGGATAATGTGAACAAAGCAGCTAGATTTGTGATCAACTGGTGTATTGAGCATCGAATAGGCACAATAGTTTTTGGGTGGAATCAACGCCAAAAAGATAGCATTAACATCGGCAAGAAGAATAACCAACAGTTTGTTCAAATACCAACAGCCAAGTTAAAAGCCAGAATAGCTGAATTGTCTAAGCAGTATGGAATTAAGTTTGTTGAGACTGAGGAAAGTTACACGAGTAAGGCTAGTTTTCTAGATGAAGATTTCTTACCGACATTTGGTGAAAAACCCGAAAGGTGGGAGCCATCAGGAAAGCGTGTTAATCGTGGTTTGTACCGTTCAGCAACAGGTAAATTGATTAATGCCGATGCTAATGGTGCTGGAAATATTATCAAAAAAGTAGCAACACAGCTAAGTTTAGATTTAGCCAAGGTTGGTAGGGAAGTTTTGATGCTTCCACAACGATATCAGTTGGACGATCTAACTAGAAAATATCGTAAGCAGTGCGTCGCGTGGCAATAGCGCCCGCACCCATCACATCCGCTTAGAATCCAGGGTGTTTTAACCCCTGGAGACATCAAATGAATAAAAGTATTAGCTGTACGTTGATTTTTGTTCCAAGTTGGTTCTGGACCTCGACGACCAGGTGTAATTTCTGGCATTCCTCTGTGATTTAGGGGAATCTGCCAAAGTCTTTTGACTTTACGCGCACCGATAACACGGCCACTGTTCAGTAGAAATCGCAATCTACCTGTAGAGATATTTAGAAGAAAAGCTGCTTCGGTGGTACTAACTAATGAGACACTCATAACTATAACGTTGTAGTTTTAAATTATTTAAATGAAAAGGAAAATTTATAATTTGTTTTTTAAAAAAAGCAATTTGGTTTTAAGAGGTGAATAAATTAACAGATGAAATTGTAGTCTAAAATTAGACAACATTATTATAAAAAATTCAACGCCCTAAGAGTCTATAAATTTATGAAAATCGGTAGCCATTATTCAGCAGAAACAAATAAATGCCAATTTACTATTTGGGCACCTCTACGAGAAAAGTTAGCTGTACATATTGTAAATCCCCAAGAAAAATTAATAGGTCTGCAAAAAGATGAATGGGGATATTGGCAAGGAGAAGCAAAAGACATTGACCCGGAAACTCTATACTTTTATCAATTAGACGGAGAAACTGACCGACCAGACCCCGCCTCTAACTGCCAACCCCAAGGAGTACATGGTCCCTCAAAAATAGTAGACCATCAAAAATTTACCTGGAATGATACTTCTTGGCAAGGCATCCCCTTGGCAGAAATGATTATCTATGAACTTCATGTCGGAACTTTTACTCAAGAAGGAACTTTTGCAGCAATTATTCCCAGGTTGCCAGAATTAAAAGATTTAGGGATAAACACTATAGAAATTATGCCCGTAGCCCAATTTCCAGGCGATCGCAACTGGGGCTACGATGGAGTTTATCTTTATGGTGTCCAAGATTCTTATGGTGGGCCGGATGGTCTCAAGCAACTTGTTAATGCTTGTCATCAAATGGGCATTTCTGTGATTTTGGACGTTGTTTATAATCATTTTGGTCCAGAAGGAAATTATCTCTGGGATTATGGTCCTTATTTTACTGATAAATATCATACTCCTTGGGGTAATGCTGTTAATTTTGACGACGCATATAGTAATGAAGTGCGTAATTTTTTTATTGAAAATACTTTGTATTGGTTGGATAAATATCATATTGATGGTTTACGTTTAGATGCTGTTCATGCAATTTATGACATGAGTGCTGAACCTTTTTTACAGCAATTAGCTGACCGAGTAGAAGAATTTAGTAAAAATGGTAGTTGGAAACGTTATTTAATTGCGGAAAGTGACTTAAATGATGTGCGAGTTTTACGTTCAAAAGAAAATGGAGGTTTTGGTCACGATGCTCAATGGTGTGATGATTTTCATCACTCTTTACATAGTCTTTTAACTGGAGAAGGTTCTGGATATTATTCTGATTTTAGAAGTATAGAATCTCTGAAAAAGTCTTACAAAGAAGGATATGTTTATACTGGAGAATATTCACCTCACCGCCAGAGAAATCATGGTAATTCAACTCTGGGTTTTGCTGAAGAAAAATTTGTAGTTTGTATTCAAAATCACGACCAAATAGGTAATCGATTAATGGGAGAAAGATTATCAGCCTTAGTAAATTTTGAAGGATTAAAATTAGCAGCAGGAGCAGTTTTAATTTCTCCATTTGTACCAATGTTATTTATGGGAGAAGAGTATGGAGAAGAAAATCCTTTTATGTATTTTGTTAGTCATGGAGACCCTAACTTAGTTGAAGCAGTCAGAAAAGGTAGAGCAGAAGAATTTAAGTCTTTTAACTGGTCAGGAGAAGTACCCGATCCTCAAGGTGAAAAAGTATTTATGGACTCTAAATTAAATTGGGAAAAATCTAGGGAAGGTAAATATAGAGTTTTACGTTCTTTTTATAAAAAGTTAATTGAGCTACGGAAAAAAATTCCAGTATTAGCTAGACTTGACACCACTCAAATAGAAGTACAAAGTTTGGCCGATAAAAATGTCCTATTGCTTCACAGGTGGGGACAAAAAAGTAGTGTATTGAGTCTGATGAACTTTGAAAAGCAGTCTGTGACATTTGAACCTCAACTGCCCACAGGAAATTGGCAAAAGCTGATTAATTCCTCAGACCGAGAATGGATGGGAGAAGGTGGTGTTTTACCTGAAAAATTATTATCTGGACAAAACATGACAATTAATCCTTTAAGCTTTGCTCTCTATCAGGGATAATCTTACTTAGTGTTTAGTAGAAACTACCCTAATATCATCAGTTATTAAAGATTGTGATACTATAGGGTTTTAACAATTATATAAGCTATATTGAACTACTCTCTTGTATCTATAGAAGTGAATTTGCAAATTTGTGGTAAAAATTAATCAATATACATCATTTTGTATTGTTAAATTCAAGCTAATATCAATCGGTTTATGATTTTGTTTAGCTAGACCGCCCTTGAGCCTCACACCATAATTTTTAAGAGGAGTGTGAGATGAATCGGCGACCAATTGAGTAGGTTCAATGCCCATTAAATTTGCATGCTATCCCAGCAGAAGCTTTTGCCCTAGTTGAAAAACTTGTATTATTATGTTGCTATAACCCCGGAAATTTTCCACCATGCGCACTGCCTACCAATATAAATTAAGACCGAACAAACAACAAATAGCCACAATAGAGATGTGGTTAGAATTGTTACGTCGGCAGTACAACTATAGGTTAGGTGAGCGGTTCTCATGGTGGTCAGAAAACCGTTGTCCAGTTAACGCTTGCCCTTTGGTGATGCCAATTCCTCAGTTGAGAGATCACCCAGATTATTACTCTCAGAAAAAGGATTTGGTCAATACCAAAGATAAATTTCCTGAGTACAAATTAATTTATTCTCAGGTATGCCAGGATTGCATTAAACGGGTAAAACTAGCTTTTGATAGGTGGTTTAAGGCTAACAAAAATGGACATAAATTAGGGAAACCAAGGTTTAAAGGAAAAGGTCGTTATCGTAGTTTTACTTATCCTCAAATCAAACAAAACTGCATAAAAGAAAATCACATTAATTTGCCCAAAATTGGCAAGGTAAAGTTGATTCAGCATCGTCCAATACCAGAAGGGTTTATAATTAAAACTGTTACTATTAGTCGTAAAGCTGATGGGTATTATGTAACTTTATCTTTGGAGGATAAATCAGTTCCTACGTTTAATTCTGATGTTAAACCCACAGCAGAAAATACCCTAGGCATTGACATGGGATTAAAAGATTTCTTGGTAACAAGCGATGGAGAATCAGTTCCAATTCCTCAATACTATCACTCATCTCAAAAGCGATTAAAAACTCTACAGAAACGTTTATCTCGAAAGAAAAAGGGAAGTAAAAGGTGGTTAAAGGCTGTAAAAGCTGTGGCCAAACAACAGAAAAAGGTAGCCGATCGACGTAAAGATTTTCATTTTAAAACAGCCAATGAATTGTTATCAAAAGCTGAAGTTATCGCCCATGAAAACTTAAACATTAAAGGACTAGCAAAGACCCATTTGAGTAAATCAATTAATGATGCTGGATGGGGTCAATTTCTAACTATTTTAACTGTCAAAGCCGGAAATGCTGGACAGAAAACTATAGCAGTGAACCCCAAAAATACCAGCCAAGACTGCTCAAATTGCGGGGAAAAAGTCCCTAAAGAATTAAACATACGAACTCATTCTTGCCTGCACTGCGGCATAGTAATAGACCGCGACTTAAATGCGGCGATAAATATAAAAAATAGGGCGGTAGGGCATTCCGTCCTTAAAGCTCGTGGAGTCCGACGGGGTACCGGGACTACGAAACGAGAAGCCCACACTATAGCGTTAGTTTAGTGTGGGAAATGTCACGATTAGACAAACCTATCTGACAGTTCTCAAGCTAGTGCCACTACGCGGAAGTTAAAAGTCAAAAGTATTGATTGGTAAAGCTTTTAGGATTTTGTAACTGATTAGTTATTTCTGCCATCCTGCACTATAAGTTTGAGAAGAAAAAAAATATCTGTTAAACGTGAAATTCTGAACTTTTAACAGTTAATTAATCACCACTTAATTATCTCTATTTAATATGAAATACAAAAAATTGTGCAAATATACAAATCTCCCCACATTCCCTTCCTGGGAGCAGTAGGGGTGCAACCCCATTTCTCGATCAATCTTTGGTAGCAAACATTAACGTATTTCATATAACTATGCGAATTCCCATAACAACATTATAGAATTTAATCTACTTCTAGTTTTGAATTTTGAAGTAGATAAAGTCGTAGTTTCAGATTTACGCCTTTCCTAAATGTTGGAAAAACATATATCTGTATAAACGTGAAATTCTGAACTTTTATAGCACTACAAGAATTAGTTAGGACATTTTTCAATCCTAAAACCCTTTTACAGTTTGCTATTCCCTGTTCCCTGTTCCCTATTCCCTAGCGCGTAGCGCTATAACAGTCAATTAATCACTACTTAATTATCTCTATTTAACTATGCGAATTCCCATGACGACCTATAGAATTCAATTTACTCCTGATTTTGGCTTTGATGTAGCTAAAGTTATAGTTCCATATTTAGCTGAACTAGGAATTTCTGATATTTATGCTTCTCCTATATTTAAAGCAAAAACAGGTAGCGAACATGGATATGATGTAGTTAATCCTAATATACTTAATCCTGAATTAGGAGGCCAAGAAAAATTTACCGAACTAGCAGCAGAAATCAAAAGTAATGAAATGGGATGGCTACAGGATATTGTGCCTAATCACATGGCATTTAGCAGCCAAAATCATATTCTGGTGGATGTCTTAGAAAATGGTCCTGAATCTCAATATCGTGACTATTTTGATATTGACTGGAATCATCCTTATGAAGGTATCAAAGGTAGAGTTTTAGCACCTTTCTTAGGTAAGTTTTATGGAGATTGTCTCGAAAGTGGAGAGTTAAAACTTAATTACGGTCAACATGGATTAACTGTTAATTATTATGACCATCAATTTCCGATTAGAATAGATTCTTATACTCAAGTTTTAACCTACAATATCGGCAAATTAAGAAATAAATTAGGCAGAAAAAACCAAGATTTTGTGAAATTACAGGGAGTTCTCTATAGCTTAAAATATATTCCTTCTGGATCTGAGGGTAGAGAAAGATATGACCAAATTAGCTTCATCAAAGGGATGTTGTGGGAACTATGGAATGACAATCAACAGATTAAAAAATTCATTGAAGACAATATAAAGACTTTTAATGGGGTTCCAGGAAAGCCAGAAAGTTTTGATTTATTAGATAAATTATTATCCGAGCAATACTTTCGCTTATCTTTCTGGAAAGTGGGTAATGAAGAATTAAACTACCGAAGATTTTTTACAGTAAATGATTTAATTTCGGTCAGAGTAGAAGATGAGCAAGTATTTAATACTACTCATGCTCTAATTTTAGAAATGTTAAAACAGAAAAAATTTACAGGTTTGAGAATCGATCATATTGATGGACTGTACTCTCCTGCTCAGTATTTAAACAGACTGAGAGAAAAAGCAAATGCTCCCTATATAGTTGTCGAAAAAATTCTTGAACCCAGCGAAGATTTACCTGTTAATTGGCCGGTTCAAGGAACTACAGGTTACGATTTTTTAAACTATGTTAATGGTCTTTTTTGTGACCATTTTAATGAGGAAGAATTCGACCAGATTTATTCTCGCTTTATTAAAGGTACTTCTAACTATGGGCAGTTAGCTGATGAAAATCAAAGGTTGATTATTAATAAACATTTAGCCGGAGATATTGATAATTTAGCTCACTTGCTTAAAGATATTTCTAGTAAATATCGATATGCCAGCGATTTTACGATTTTTGGCTTGAAAGCTGCTTTAGTAGAAGTTATGTCAGTTTTTCCAGTGTATCGGACTTATGTTAGTAAAGAAGGAGTTAGTAAGGCAGATCGAGAATGTATTCAGAGAGTAATTGCTAAAACTAAAGAGAAAATTCCTTTCTTTATCAATGAACTTTTGAATGAATTGAGTTTTATTGAGAAGTTTTTGTTATTAGAATTTGATGAGCATTTAAACCAGGAAGATAAAGATAAATGGCTACACTTTGTGATGCGACTACAACAATTTACCGGACCTTTGATGGCAAAGGGTGTAGAAGATACTGTTTTATATGTTTATAATCGACTTATTTCTCTCAATGAAGTTGGTTCAACTCCTAGTAACTTTGGAGTTTCAGTTGAAGATTTTCATGGATTTAATCAACATCGTATTGCGTATTGGCCTCATACTATGAGTGGAAGTTCTACTCACGATACAAAACGTGGGGAAGATGTCAGAACGCGAATTAATGTACTCTCAGAAATTCCTGAAGAATGGGAAAGTTATCTACAAAAATGGCAGGAAATTAATGCAATTCAAAAAGATTGTGTAGAAGGTTTAGATGTTCCTGCACCTAATGATGAATACTTTTTATATCAGACTTTGTTAGGTGCTTTTCCTGTTGATGAAAGTGAATATCCAACTTTTGTTGAAAGGATTAAAGAGTATATTATTAAAGCAATTCGAGAAGCAAAAGTTAATACAGGTTGGTTAAGACCGGATGATGATTACGAAAGCTCATTTATTAAGTTTGTAGAACATCTACTGAAAAAGTCAGAAGATAATGAATTTTTACCAGCTTTCCGACCTTTGCAACGTAAGGTTCAATATTACGGTGTTTTTAATTCTTTATCTCAGACTATTCTAAAACTTACTTCTCCTGGAGTTCCTGATATTTATCAAGGTACAGAATTGTGGGATTTGAGCCTTGTTGATCCTGACAATCGTCGTCCAGTTAATTTTGAAAAAAGAGCAGAGTTTCTGAAGGAAATTAAGACAAAAATAGAGTCAGATATTTTAGGATTGATTGAGGAACTTTTGCAAACTCCAGAGACTGGTAAGATTAAAATGTTTTTAATTTACCAAGCTTTGCAGGCACGCCGAGAGTATTTGGATTTATTTCAACGAGGAGATTACCAAAAGTTAATTGTTATGGGTAGTTTGAAAGATCATATAGTTGCTTTCTCTAGAAAATGGGGAGATAGTACAGCGATTATTATAGCTCCCAGATTATTAACTAAATTGATTCAAGAAGGAGAAAATCCTTTAGGAGAACAAGTATGGCATGAGACTCGAATCTGTTTACCTTCAGGATCTTCTTTGGTGTGGAAAAATGCAATTACTCAACAAAAACTTAAAGAAGAGAAAGAGGATACTTTATGGATTAGAAATGTACTGCATCATTTCCCTGTAGCATTATTAATTAATGAGCAGGGTGAAACAAATAATGATTCTGAGCAAACAGTAGATTCTAACAATTGAAACATAGGTGAAGACAGCTCTAAAATTTCAAAACCTTACATATAATAGTTTTTATTTTAGCTGAATGCTGAGTGCTGAATGCTTATAGCTATATACTGTGAAGTTCTCTCCCGTTAAATCAGAGATTATAACGGGAGCTTCTAAAACAGAGATAATTGAATCCAAATCTCAGAAGTTTCTTGCCTCACAGGCTGACTAACGTCTAAGCCTCCACAAGCAGACAAGATGATACCCACCTCGTTTAATGCTTTATTTAATATGTTGATTGCTGCATTCTCGTCCCTATCTAAAACTGTTCCACCGTTTCCAAGCTTTATCTAGTCTTTGTAAGTTGATTTGCTGAACTTCGTATGGAGATTTCTTTGTAATCAGGAAAGAGAATTTTTGTTTGTTTAAGTGCTGACTGCTGAAAATAATAATCTGGTTTGCTAGAAATCTCACCAATAGGGCATGATACTATTGAGCATCGGTCCATTTGACACCTGGTTCTGTTGAACCAGTCTAACCTTTGCCCTAGGGCATAATTCCAATGCCTCCTTAGCAGCTCTAGCCAATAATCAATTTTGGCTGATTGTTCACAAGTAGGCTTAATTTTGTAGCAATGAGTAATTATCATAATTCTTATACTACTCTTTACTGCTATATTTGAAAATCAATCGACACCTCCACAAAGCAAGCTGTCGGCAATTCCCCTCCGGTTAAATCAGAGATTATAACGGGAGACCCCGAGACCGTATCTAGTTGGTTTTGAATTTTGATATTTTCTAAATAGGGCTTGCTGAATAAATTCTTCTGGTAGGGGTAGGAGTCAGAACTCAGGAGGATCGAGTCAGAATTTATGGGGAGTTTAGAGGTGGGAGTCGGAAGAATAGTCCGTTAACTTTTCTGTCAAGTGTGAGCCTTTAATACTAACTTTTTGAACCTTTTTGACCTAAAAGCTTGCACTTTTTCAAGACCTAAAAAGGCACTTACCAATATCAGTCAATGCTTTCATATTTAGGGTTTGCGTATGGAAAGTCTTTTTGTTAGGGTAGGGAATAGGGAATAGGGAATAGGGAATAGGGAATAGGGAATAGGGAGTAGGGAGTAGTTAAGAGGAGCGAATTTAGAAAAGTTGTAGAAGAGGTAGTCATTCAGGCGTTGCTCCTTAGTTTTTCTCTCATCATTACCCAACGCATCCTTACTTTTTCCGCTCCATCAACCTAAAAGCTGATACCTTTTCAGTACCTAAAATTCTTCAAACCAATATCTGTTAATGCGCGTGATATTTAATCAGCAAGCCCTATTTAATCAGCAAGCCCTAAATATAAAATTTAGCCCGCCAAAAAACTTTCAGAAAGCAGAATTATTTTTCACCAAAATACTTACTTCAGATACTTTAAAATCCTTTGATTTAGAAAAGCGAGGATCAGCAGTAATATTTTCCTCTTTATCGAATAATCGCTCACAAATACCTAATAAATATGATTTATTATTGATGGGCGATCGTGGCAATGGCTTTTCATTATCAGGCCAACTAGGTAAATCGAAGCATGGACAACAATCTGGGGGCATTCCTTTGACACGAGATGGGATAGGCATCGAACAACGGGCACAATCACTAATGTCCCACTCTGGAGATAACAATTCTGCAATTGTTTGATGTGTCCCCTCTAAAAAACAATCTCCCGATTCAGAAGATAAAATTTGTTGCCAGCATGATTCAAAATCTTGACTGTAGCGATCGCCTAAAAGTATGACTTGAGGTTTTATAGCTTCTTGGCCATTCCTGGTTAATACTTTCTTGCCTAACTGAAACCAATAGGCAATATATTGTTTGACTCGATCGTGGGAGGCCATAATTTTTATCCTATATTTTCCATTTTATAGAACTTCAAAGTTAATAAATAGCTTCGATTTTCTATCTTCATTCTAAACTTTAAACAATGGAAAAGTTGGGAAGTTAATCTAATATTTTATTCCTTTAGAATAAATTAAGAATTAAATGTTCAAAGGTGTGCCTAAAGCACTAAGATTCAAAACATAACCTCCTGTAACTAGATAAACAGACTGAGAAATTACTCCAACTCGACGAATCAGATGACCAAGGCGGTCGCGAAATAGCCGTCCGATAGGAAATGAAGGAACTACTCCCCAACCTGTTTCTTCACCCACTAAAATCACATCGCCACTAGCTTTCAATAAAGTTTCAATTAAAACTTCTAAAGTTTCATTCCAAGCTTGTTCATCTTGTGACAAAATATTCGCCAACCAAGTACCTAAAGAATCTACCAAAATACAGCAGTCTTTATCGGCATAAGTAGTCAGAGTTTCTGATAGTTTCACGGGTATTTCTAAGGTAGTCCAATCAGGAGGGCGACGGTTTTGATGTTGTTTAATTCGAGTTTGCCACTCTAGATCGTTACTATCAACTTGAGAGGTAGCTATATAAATTACTTGTTTGTGAGAACTCATAGCTAAATTTTCAGCCCACTCACTTTTACCAGAGCGAGCAGGACCTGTGACCAAAATTAGTTTCTTAGAAGTGACTTGAGGAGAATTCATAGGAATGCAAACAAATAATACTATTAGACATCTCCAAAAATAAAAAATAAAATCAATTATCGTACAGCTATTATCAGTTCTTTCCCCCTACATACCTATTCCCTATTCCCTCTTTTGGAGGAGATGTCTATTTAGGGTTTGCGTATGGAAAGCCTTTTTGCTCTTTGTAGGGAGTAGGGACCCACCCCTAACCCCTCCGGTGGAGGGCAGGGCTAATTCATTGTCGCGCCTAGAAAAATATTGAGGAGTACAATGATTGGTGTCAAGTATTGAGTGAAGCTAACTATTCTCTATTTAGGGCTTAGATAGAAATGAACTTGTTACAAATATTGGCCCAATTACCAGATTTTCGAGCTGCCAGAGGGAGACGTTATCCATTATGGTTAGTATTACTGTTAGTAATTATGGGTACAATGAGCGGTTGTTTCTCCTATTGTGCCCTAGAAGATTTTGCTCGTCGTCATCACCTGGCCTTACACCAACAACTAGAGCTATCACCTTTGAGTTTTCCAACTGAAGTCTACATTTCGGCGAATTATGACGAGAATTGATTTTGCTCAGTTGGCTCAAGTATTCAATCAATGGGCTAAACAGCAAATCACAATTCAAGAGGCCGAATGGTTAGCAGTAGATGGTAAGAGTATTAGAGCTACTGTAAGTGATTGTAATAGTTCTTACCAAAACTTTGTCAATGTTGTTTCTGTGTTCAGTAATTGTCAAGGAGTACCTATAGCCATAGAACAATTTCACGTGGGAAGAAAGTAGTGAAATCGCTGTTGTCCAAACCATATTGACTAGCTTAAACCTCAAAGGAGTGGTTTTTACTTGTGATGCCTTACATTGTCAAAAAAAACAGTCAAGTTAATCATTGACAGAGGTAACCATTACACAATAGCAGTCAAAGGTAATCAAAAAAAATTGTACCAACAGGTACAACTAACGACTGAACAAACACAACCAAATAGTGTTGATATATCAGAAGACAAATGCAGAAATCCTGTGGTTTGTAGAACAGTATCTGTGTTTAATAATCTGTTGGGAATTAGCTCTGAGTGGCAGGGAATTAAGTCTTTGATTAAAGTAGAGCCTCAGGGTAAACGAGCAGGTGTTGATTATCATCAAACAGCTTATTACATTAGTAGTCTAGAGTTGAGTGCAGTAGAATTTGCAGTAGGAATTCAGGGACATTGGGGAATTGAGAATCGACTACATTGGGTTAAAGATGTAGTGTTTGGAGAGGACAAGAGTCTAATTCGGCACTCTCAAGCTGCAGCTAATTTTTCTGTGATTCATCAGTTGGTGATTGCTATCTGTCGCCTTCATGGCTATTCTTCCCTCACTACTGCAATTCGTACCATTGCTCACGATTTGGAGCAGATTTTTCTGCTGTTGTAAATCCAGAACTGCACTCGCCCTCGAATTGAAATTGGCTCAGACAAAGACCCTTGCTCTGAGCTAGTTTTCCATTTCAATCGTTCTGGTGTTTGTGATCGCGACTGACTCCGTGACAATTTTTTCTGTTTAAGAGTGATAATTTAGGGAAAAAACCATGAAATACTTGACTATATGGCCAAACTTGTACTCCTCAATATTTTTCTAGGCGCGACAATGAATTAGCCCTGCCCTCCACCGGAGGGGTTAGGGGTGGGTTGTCTCTTTACTCCTTCTTCTATTGTGTTACAGAATGTGGGTTGTATATAATTTTTAGTATCAACTAAATTTCACTAAGTTAATGTGATAAAAGATTATTAAAAACATTTATTCAGAAATCTAATTTATCTGTCAAAAATCAAATTAATAGTAGTCATCAGGATACTGATTTTGTTGTTGATATTTTTGATAGTTATACTCAAGAGATTTAGATGGATAGTCATCAGGATAGTCTAATTTTTCTTGCAAATAAATTTTTTCATTGATAGAATAACTGTGGCTAGGTATTTGAGTTTTAAAATCAGAAGAATAATATAGTTTTTCTGAATCATAATTATCCCTATAAGAGTTAGACCAACTATGAGGAAAAACTTCATCTCTGTCTACATAAGGTTTAGGTAATTTGTTCAACTTTGGTGGAGTTATAGAGTAAGTTTTTACCGAAGGAGAATCAAAAAGAGGACTAGATGGATCGTGAGTTCTGAAAGCATAATCTGACTCATTCTTCAGAGTTTCTAGTAAATTACCTGATGTCAAAGATACTGTTTTTTTGTTGGTTTTTGCATGACTATAACGAAGGGTAAGATCAAAGCCTATCCATCCAAAAATTACTGCTGTAAAAAGAAACACTAAGAAAATAGTTAATTGCAAACAAAGTTGATTAATCCAATTAAAATTATTTTCCAAAGAACAATTTTTTAAAATATTAATTGGTGCTATATTATTCTTGATTTTTGATTTATTGGTAAGATTATTAGCAACTTTATTATTCATACTTGAATTAAAGTTAGTATCCATCAAACTGTAATTATCATTAATTTCATTACAGTTTTCTTTTATCCTGTCTTGTTGTTGATTTACCTCATAAATATCTGACTGATCCAAAAGTAGTGCAAACCAATTTTCCAAATTTTGAGGTCGTTTTTGAGGGTCTATTTCCAATCCTTTGATAATAGCATTCTCAATATTTGGAGAAAGATTCGTTTCCAGTAATCTTAGTTCAGTTTTAGATACTATAAGTTCTTGAGGAATAGCTCCAGTAAGCCTTAAAGCTGCAGGAGTAGGAGTTTTACCAGTAAGTAAATAGTATAATGTAGCAGTCAAAGCATAAATATCTGCTGCGGGGGTTAACTTTTGTTGTATACCGCACTGTTCGGGTGGTGCATATCCCACAGAAAATAAATTAGCATAAGTCTGCCTAATGCCGACAGTTAAGTCACAGGTAATGCCAAAATCAGTGAGTATTACTGTATTAGTTCCCTGTTGCCTAATAATATTCTTAGGCTGTATATCCCTATGTAAAAAACCATTTTTGTGAACTACTGATAGAGCTGAAGCAATTTGATGTACATAATCAATAGCTTCGTTGGGATGAAGTTTATGGCCAGAATTTATTATGTCGGCCAAATTATGACCAGGAATATAGTCCATTACCATGAAGAAGAGCTGCTCTTCCTCAAAAAAGTCCCACACTCTAACGATGTTAGGATGTCTAAAGTTTGCCAGAAGATGAACCTCAGCGATAAATTGATCCTGAAATTTAGCAAAATCTTGATGATGGCGTAGACTTTCATTCAGGGTTTTCAGGACAACAATTTGATTGTGTTGATGATGAATAGCTCGGTAGGTTATGCCAAAGCCTCCTTGGCCTAAAATACTATCAATAGTATATTTTCCTTTTTGCAGGACAACTCCTGGTTTAAGATTCATAAACACTAATTTTCAGAAAAGCCTTACTTGTCAGAATACAACAATATTTTTATATCGCACTACGCATTAAGGTGTTTGACATGAATAGAAGCTGTTTGCGCAGCATTCCGTAGGAAAACCCTTTTGTATTCCTGTTGCCTTGCCCATAGCGCTATAGTTGATTCTGCTCGATTGATTATAGTTGACATTCCACGGGATAAATCCACGCAGATTCTTAAGGATAATAAATTTGCCGGGATAAATCCACGTCAAATTTAACCCTTAATGGCATAGCCAAAGATGCCTCTACTCTGTCTGGGATAAACCCCCATAAGCTTACTTTTTAATCCAATATTTGCTGCACCATTGCAGTCAGCATTAATCAATTTATTTTGCTTCGTTTTGTACAAACCACGTTTGATTCTTTTGCCACTAAAGCTATATTCAGTTGAATTATGAGCATGATAAACAGCTACATTATCTCTATCCAAAAAACTAGCCTTAGATGTGTAAGACTCCTCTTGTTCTAAATAAGTTAATCCATATCTTTCACACATAGCTTTTAATTTTAATATCAAACTATAGTGTGATATTTGTACAAATTTTTGGTTAGCTTTCTTACTTAAATTGATATTTTTTTTCATTCCTGGATTAACACCTACAACAATAGTAGATATTTGATTTTTACTACACCAGTTAATTAAATACCTAACTGCTTTATTCAGATAATCCCTTACTTTATTGTTTCGATTGACTGTAATGTTAATCTGTTTCTTAGTTCACCCTTTGATACCTTGTTTATCTTTTAATGACTGTAATCTAGCATTTTCCTTGTTGTACTACTGGTTGATTGATTTAAGTTTTCTCCCGTCCAAAATGAACGACGACCCAGTATTTGATATACAGGTAGCTAAATTATTTAAACCAAGGTCTATAGCTAAAGCTTTATCAGTTTTTTTGGCTGGTTGTGGTTCAACTTTAGTAATAAATTCAACTGCCTCCTGCGGAGGAGCTACGCTTTCAAAAAACCTAGCATTATATGTAGGAATTACCCTAATTTCCTTCAGTTTTTGACCTATTAATCGCTCCGGAAAAGGTATTTTTACTTCCGCATACTCAGCCTTAAATTTCCTAGACATTGGGATCTTAAAATATCCATCTTTGACGATAATTCGAGGTATAATCAAAGGAAAATACCCCTCTTTATTTAAGTATCTAGGCATTCCTATTTGTTCAAAGCGATATAGCCTCTCATTGACAGCTTTTATTAAGTTGAAAAAAGCTCGAAAAGACCTATCAACAACTTTTAATGTTTGTTGTGCAATATCGGTTTGAAGTAGCTGGTAATTTGCCTCTTACAGAGGAGCTTTCCTACGGAATGCTACGCAAACGCTTTCATTATCTTTGCAGTGATGATAGTTGGATTCGTATCTGAGATACCCACCTTCTGCAAAATAAAACTGTCTCACAGCAGTATTGGCCTACATTGTACATATTTTTGGATAATCTGCACAACTGCCTGAGAGCTTTAAACTCTTGAGTGGACAAGTTCCTGATTTTGTTCTTTTGGGTCAGATACATTTCAACTATTATCGCCATATAGTATAAGTATAGCGAAAATAATTATGAAAGGCAATATTTAGACGACAGGTTAAAACCTGTTAGTTAGTTTTCACCCAGGTGTTAAAACTACCTGGTTTCCAACATCCCTAAATTTTTACGATGAAGTTTCTCAAATTGGAAAATTTTGATATGGCATCAGGATGAAAGAAAGTAGTTAAGCACTAGCCGGAAAGAACGGAATCAGCTAATCTAAATCAGTAAGTATTAAGGGTGGTCATTTCAGTTATCAGTACTTCTGCAATAAGGAGGCTTGAAAATACGGAATTCTCTTTTTTTTATCTCCTTAAAAGGGGGAGCTTTAAACCACTATTTTTCGGTAAAACAAGAGAATAAATCAATAAAATCAATTATAGATATGAGTGAAAAAAATTCTGAGTCCGCACTTGGTCTACCTACAAAAAATTTTGTCCTAGGTTTACCGATACACTGTATTGATGACTACTCTGGTTATTTAGTTTCTAGATTAGAGAAGGGACTGGGAACTCATGTAGTGACACTAAATGCTGAAATGGTTATGCAGGGAGAGAAAAATCCCGTCTTGGCTGAGATAATCCGTCGAGCTGAATTGGTAGTTCCGGATGGGGCAGGTGTTGTTCTATACTTAAGGCTTAAGGGTAAATCTGTACAGCGTTGTCCTGGTATTGAATTAGCAGAGAGTATTTTATGGCAAGTACCAAGACAGAATCCAGACAACTTGGTATTTTTCTATGGAGGAAAACCAGGGGTAGCTATGAAAGCAGCAGACATTTGGCAACAAAAAGTGTCACAGTTAGCGATCGCTTGTCAGCATGGTTATCTGTCTCTGGCAGAGGAAACAGAATTGCTCAATACTTTAGCACAATTGCAGCCGAAACTAATATTTGTAGGTTTGGGAGTACCTCGTCAGGAGTTATGGATTGCAGAACATCAACATATTTGTCCTCATGCAGTCTGGATTGGTATTGGCGGTAGTTTGGATATATGGGCTGGGGTGAAGGAAAGAGCTCCTGCTTGGTTTTGTGATAATTCCTTGGAGTGGCTGTATCGACTTTATCAAGAACCTTGGCGCTGGCGAAGAATGTTGGCTTTACCACATTTTGCTTTGAAGAGTTTAATGGACGTAAAATTTTAGTAAGGATTAAGGGCATGATAATATTTATAGTTAAGAATTTAACCTCATTCGTAGTTAAAAGTCAACTATTAATGTTCACTTCTACGGATAATTTTAATTATGAGTAAGAAAATCTGATTAAAATTTTGTGGGATTTATCATTTTTATGAAGTACATATTTATAAATTTTAGAAAGTGGGGAATAGGGAATAGCTAAACAGAGATGAGATTATTTGGTATGAAGATTAGTCGTTATTTTTGCCTATTCTGGAGCTTTCAGTGTTTTTATTGGTCAAATTTTTAAGAATTAAGTTATCTGTAAAGCACTATAGCAATCAGGAATCAGTTGTGAGAATTGAGATGTTCCTTAAAACCCACATTCCGCACCACAAAATGTAGTATAAAAATAGAAGTCAAAAGTCATGCATTCAAAAGTCAAAAGTAAGAAAATAAGAAGTAAGAAGTAAATTATAGTGGTCAATAGGAGTCAAGGATTAAGTAGGGCTTGTTGAATAAAATTGTAATCAATACCAGTTAAGGCTTCTAGGATTAAATATTGCTGAGGGGTGCAAGGTTTTTGGCTCTTTTAGTCTCAAAATGCTAATATTTTTCTCTGACTATCAGAAAATTTGGCCGTAGCAGATAGTTTAAACTTTTCCCTGTTCCCTGTTCCCTGTTCCCTGTTCCCTACCCTCACCCATAAGACTTTTTCAGCAAACCCTAAGTAAGTATTTATGCTTAATATTTAACTGAGAATTTGACTCTCGATTGAGGTAAATGAAGATAGTTTATATAGTATAAATACTTAAGTTTGCTACGGATTTTATAATAATTTTCATGTTACAACTTGAAGTGCGGAATGTGGGTTAAAAGGATAGAATATAGCAATTATTATATTTACTATGATACATTTTTTCTTCTTCTCTGTTCCCTATTCCCAGATCCGGTGTTCCCTAAAAGTTTTCAATATCTCACAACTCAAATCATATTGCTATATAAAAAATTGAGATAGGGAGAGACAGACAAAAAAACAATACACTGTACAACTTATTTCATATCATTTTGGCGAATTAGTATCAATAATGCTATTTCCTAGAGCTAAATAAAAAAACTGTAATAAAACAGCGATACGAAAAAAATATAGCGATCGCTCTGAGAAAGAAAAACTTAGTAAATTACAAAATTTTATTAATCAACCAGGAGTAACAAAATCATGAGTTTTGAATATGAATATGAATATGAATATCAACGATGCTTAGAAAAACTTAAATGGGCAATTCAGAAATTAGAGGTAGAAGTTCAATCAGAAAAACTTGCTGAAATTGCTGAATTAATTGTCCAACCAATGATGAGTCCCTGGCGTTATTTTCATACTCCAGATCATATTTTTGAAGTGGGAGGTTCACAGGATGCGATCGAAGTATTAGCTGCTTTATTTCACGATCTAGTATATCTACAAATAGATCGTAGTGTAAATTTTAATCTCAGTTATTATATTACTCCTTATATTAAAGAGGTACAAGGAAGGTTAAAAATCAGGGAAAAAAATGAATTACCAAAAGATCGGAATTTTGAAATAACAGCATCTGTTTTTGGTTTTGTTAGCGGTCAGGTTTTATTACCTTTCGGTGGACAAAATGAATTTATGAGCGCTGTTGTTGCGATCAAAGTAATGGAAACATTTTTGACAACTAAACAGATCGTAAAGAGCACCACGTCTGAA
>NZ_JAAHHG010000179.1 GCF_010692555.1 Okeania sp. SIO3B5
AAATTTCACCAATAGGACATGAAATTAATGAACAACGGTCAACTTGACATCTAGTTCTATTTAACCAATCTAGTCTTTGACCTAGAGCATAATTCCAATGTCTTCGCAACAGTTCTAGCCAATAATCTATTTTGACTGACTGTTCAGGAGTGGGCTTAATTTTGTAGCAATGAGTAATTATCATAATTTTTATACTACATCTTTGTTGCTCCATTTGAACATCAATCGAAACCTATTTAATTTGCAGCTCTGCAATTCCCCTCCCGTTAAATCGCAGATTATAACGGGAGACCCCGAGACCGTATCAAGTTGGGAGTCTCTATGATAATCATTATCATAATCAAAATTTGACATCTAGTCAATGTCAATGGAGATTCGGGAAAATTTTCATTAATAGAGTGACAAACGCCTCAATCTTATTTTTGAATGGGCGTTGATAATTGATGGAATAATATAATGGGCTTGTTTTTTGGCTTTTCGTCTTAGGAGTTTATAAATAATAGGTTTGAAAAGGTGTTTAGTATTATCCCTCTATTAACGCCAACCATTTTCTGCTTGCTTCAATACATAATCTGATACAGTTTCAATTTCTGCTGGAGTTAAACGGTCTTGATAAGCTGACATATTATTTTTTCCATTCTTAACTAAGTAAGCGATCGCCTCAACAGAATCTAATTTATTTCTTTTTAAAGTTCTAATTTTTAAGTTTTTCCACCATCTAACAATATTGCCTCCTCTGGCATGACATCCAGCACAATTAATTTGAAAAATTTCTGCTCCTTTTACTGTTTCTGCTGCTAATGCAGGGGGCATTTCTATAAAGTTTATCAATGTGAATATTAATAAGCAAACTATAATTATTTTTTTCACTTTTTTTCTCCTAAATTAATCTCAATTATAGCAGGGAACAGGGAACAAGGAACAGTTGGAAAAACATTTCCTAGTCTAAGATTCATCATCAGTAATTGTCCTAACCAATTTTTTATTAGCTAGAATACATTCAAGAATTTAGAATTTAGAATTTATAATTTAGAATTACCTCTCCTTGAAAAGAAGAGGATTGGACTAAAAGAAAAAAATTTCTTTTTTCTCCATTCATGGATAAGCTTTAAACCTTAATTTTGCGGTAAATAATTACCAAAAATCAACTTCATCGAACAATTTTCGCCATTCTTTAACAGCAAAAATTGGTACGACTAATTCTGCTGAATTTTCACCTTGCAAAGCTATATTTATTCGCAGTGGAGTATCAGAATTCAACTTTTTCATTACTTCCAAAAAATCATATTCTCCAACATTAGCAGGAAAAGAAGAATCAACTAAAACATCCTCTGCATTCCAGATATTACCAGTGCCAGTAGTAATTTGTAATTTTTGGGGATGAGCTAACTCAATAATTCCAGGAAATCCTACCAATCGTAAATTTAAAGTTATTACTTTACCAGATTTTATCCTTTTATATAATATAATCTGCCATGCTCTATCTGAAAGGTCTCGCAAACTTTGCCGAGAACGATACATGATTTGTGTAGAAGATTCGGGATAAGTATGAATAGAAGCTAAAGCTGGTTGAGAATTACTAATAATCAAAAACAAGGATAATATTACTGTAAAAATCCAACTAAAATTAATCATACTTTTATAGCGCTACTTGAATAGGGAATAGGGAATAGTAAGCTGTTAAATGGTTTCAGAGTTGGGAAAAGTCAGTTTTGCAGCATTTGATTAACAATTATGATTAACCTCAAATCTTCAAAAATTAGCTTCAGAAAATTACATAAAATTAATAGTCAACAGCCTTCAAAATATACCAACTATTATTGAAAAATATTAATTAAATGTACTTTAATTAGGGTTTGCTGATTAAATTTCAAATAATTACCATATAAAGGTTTTAGCCTTTTTAGGTATTGAAAAAGTACATGGTTTTCAGCTCTTCATGCTCATGCATGGAGCGCATTAAAGAGCGCATAGTTGGGCAAAAAAATTCTCCCCTACTCCCCTACTCCCCTACTCCCCTACTTCCCTACTCTATACCAAAATACTTATTCGGCAAACCCTAATTAGCTAATACTCTCTGCTCTAATTGTACTTCAAAACGTTCTCCAGGTTGAGCCTCTATTACTTTTGTTCCCAGATTATTTTTGGTTAACTGAAGTTGTGTTTCTTCCACACTTCCCTCTGCTTTGAGTAAAGATATTAATAATCCTTGAAAATCTATATCGCCCCCTGCTGCTGTAGGTAACATTACTTGGGGTTTCAACCATTGAGCTACTTGTAAAGCACTTTCATTTCCTTTAATTATTGGCCCGACTAACGGTAAATTCAAATTTATAATCGGGGTGATGACCACATCTATAGGAGCAAATTCTTTGATTTTTTCAGAATGACTGCCATGTGGCTCATAGTATATTGTATCGTCAGTGCTTAGGTCTTTAAAAATGTAACCGTTTTCTACTAAAGTTGGGCCAACCAGTGAACCAGGAACTGCTCTAATTTCAATACTATTGTCAAAAGAATATGTCTCACCATGGGCAAGTGTGACTATTTGAGAATAACCCAACTCCTGTACTACTTTTGCTGCAGTGGGAGAAGCGACTACAGGAATATTTTTGTCTAACTGTTTTAGAGTCTGGGGGTGAGCATGGTCTTCTAACCCTTGAGACAACACAATTAGGTCTATATTTTCTGGTATGGCACGGGGAGTACGCCTCTGTCCTTTGAATAACCAAGGTAGATTACCGAAAACTAGGGGGCCAACTAACCAAGGGTCCAGCAGGAGTTGTTGGCCTCCAATTTCAATTAACCAGGAATTACTATCTAACCAAGTCAGATGCATAATATCTATAAAATTAAATTATGTTTCAATCATTATTGTAACAATTTATTACAATATTGTAACAACTTATTACAATTGATGGGATACTTTCCATCGGCCATCAGTTTTTTAGGGTAAGTGGCGATCGCAGATGACTGAGTAGAGAGAAATTAATAATTTGTTCGATAGTATTGCTGTGTCTATTTTAATTAAATTTGTTCGGTAAACGGTGTGAGTATTTTGCTCGCAAATCTCTTACTTCTTAAATTTATAGCTAAGAAAGAATTGGTTAAGACATAGACTAATGATGAATTTTAGACTAGAATAAGTAAAGTTTTCTTATTTATTAACTTCTGCTATACATTCCATAAATAACTAAATTCGATCATTAAATATAGGGAGTTTAAATCATTTTTTACAGAATAAGTGGAGGAGCAAAAATTTTCTAGTCTCTGAATTTAGCTTTGAGAATCTGCTTCAGAATTATATTTTACTTTTTCCCAGACAATAGTAGCTAGGAAACATAACATCATTAAGTAAAGTGGTACACCTATCATCATCTATACTCCTAATTTTTATTCTAGTTAATGTGCTTTATATTGTTTGGGAATAAATTATCAATTAATTTTTTTAAAGAAAGTTTACTAAGTATTTCCTAAAAAAAATCAAATACTCCTAAGATTAATTATGGCATAGTTTTATCTAATTGTCATCCCAATAGCAAAAGTTCATATTTGCTGAAGAGAAATTTATTGATAACACATAGAAGCAAAATATAGATATACTGAGTCAATATTTAAGTTGTATATACTTATCCCTAATTACATTTGATTAGTAGTTATTTTCAGCTACTTAAAAACTACTTCAATATAAGAATTAGGATTTTCAGCAACCCAACCAAAAGGAGAATTATATCTAATTTCAAAATGAAGATGAGCTTCCTCAAAATCAGGTTTTCCTGTCTGACCAACTGTACCTAAAAGTTCTGCCTGTGCAATTTTTTGACCAGTTTTAACATTAATAGAATCTAAGTGGGCATAACGAGTTTGTTTGCCAGCAGCGTGATTAATCACTACTAAATTGCCATAATTACCTTGTTTTCCAGCAAATGCCACTATCCCTTCTCCTACAGAAAAAACTGATGTACCACTATTAGCAATTAGGTCTAAACCACTATGAAAAACTACTTGATTTTTAATCGGATGTAGTAACCAACCATAACCTAAAATCACCCTAGTTTCAAAAGGTAAAGGATAGCCTTTTAATGAAGAAATTTGTGGGGGTGTTTTTCGCCCTGGAGACCAATTTACTCCTGGTAAAAAAACCACTTCTGGCGTCTGTTGTTCTGGTGTTTGTGGGCAACCATTAACTTCATATAATGTGTCGGCACGAATATTATAATTTTCTGCAACATTTTTCCAAGTTGTGCCAGTAGGTACTTTCACGGCGATACCATTATAGGGAGGAATAATTATCTCAGTACCCACGGTTGGCTGACTTTTCTGTAGCACTCGATTAAATGCTAAGAGGGTTGGAGGAATGAGATTGTATTTTTGAGCAATAGTTTCAATAGTTTCTCCAGTGGTAATGGTATGACGTTGAAGACGAGATAAAGCTGGTGGAGGACAAACTTCTTTTGCTTCTTCTGAAATGGAAGGAGCGGGAATTTTCATAAGTTGAGATTGAGCATTTGCCTGCATTAAAAGAAGTGGATTGATTAACCATAATAATGTAGTTAAAAGGTAAAGGTAGGATTGAGAAGTCATTTCAGTTATCAGTTAATAGTTACCGAATAATTAATAATTAAATAATTCTGGTTTAAAGCCTCCCCCTTTTAAGGGGAAAAAAAGTGCTAGGATATTTCCTTATTTTCAATTCCGTAACGGTTTTAACCAGAGGTAATTATCAATTATCAATTATCCATTAATGAACAGCTTGATAGTAGCGCTTTATTATACCAAATTCAAAAAAGGCAGTTACATCTTAATTTGTGATTTATTCCTAAAATAAAAAATTATAAATTCCATAAATTCTAAAAATTGCACCTTTTTTCCTCGTTTTTATTATGTTTTTCTTTCACTAGCCACAGTTCAGGTGTTCCCTGTTCCCTGTTCCCTCACGCTTTGCAATATTTTATGAAATTGGTATTAGAGATTTTTCCCCTCGACAATTTTTGTCTGATGAAAAAACGTTTGTGAGAAAAACATTTCCCTGTCTTAGGGTTCATCATCAACATTAAGTCCTAAAAAACTTGTTCCTTAATATAATCAGGACTTATATCATGTCCGGTAGCATCGGAGCGTGTATAAAATTAAGGTGACACTCTTGAGAAAACCTTCTGCCTCCTGCCTCCTGCCTCCTGCCTCCTGCCTTCCTTCCACCAAAGTCTAATTATTCAACCGGACATGATATTACGCATAAGGTACGAAAAATTAGGATTTGAGGTAGTCCTGCATGGTAATAGTAGAAGATATATGTTTTTTAATTTCTCCCACACTCCCAATCCCCCAATCTCCCCATCTCCCAATCTCCCCATCTCCCAATCTCTCAATCTCCCAATCTCCCAATCTCCCAATCTCCCAATCTCCCCATCCCCCCATCTCCCCATCCCCCCACACTCTCTCTACCATTACTATGCACCACCACCGGATTTGAGATTGCTTCCCTGTGGGTTGCAATCACGGAAATACGTTGTACTGCGTAAGTCCTAATAATATTCAATACTGAACTATCTATAGCGCTACGTAAATATAGCGTGGACATTCCTCTATTCCCTGTTCCCTATTCTTTATTCCCTTACAACTAAAATTTATTGTCAAGCGCCAAAAGACTTAATGCTATAAAACTTTTGTGCAATAACTCCTACTATTGCGTGGTAAATTGCCTGTGTATTAGAGTCTTCTGCAAACAAACAATAGTTATCAACATCAGAGTGACTTGCTTTACCAGTTGCAATATATTTTTCTGTAAGCTGCATTGCCGACATTTTCATCATTTTGGCTATTTCCGATCCCCCTGAAGAAACAGGAGCATCATTTTCTACAGATAACTTTTGCCAATCATACTTTTGCAATATCTCTGGTAACTTCGCTCCTAAAGCATAATCTGTTCCTCTATCTGCAAACATTTTTTTAATAGCAAGATTAACTTGCTTGACTGACTGACACATTTGACTATCTCCCGCAATAGCTTTAGCTGTAGAAAAATCAGGTTCTTCAATGACTAACCATCCACCAGGTTTGAGCAAATCTACCATTTTTGATAAGGCAAGTTGAAAGTCTGGAATATGGATGAGAAGACAACGCGCATGAATTAAGTCAAAAGATTGACTTTCCAGTGCGAGATGGCAAAAGTCTGCTTCCAAAACTTCAATGTTAGGCGATTTAATTTTTGCTAAAAAACGAGTATCTAAGTCAACGGCAACAACCTTTCCACTATTTCCAACAACTGTTGCGAGCCATTTAGCGATCGCTCCAGCTCCAGCTCCTACTTCCAGACATTGCCATTTTTCTGTAATTCCAGTTGTTAAAATTCGTTCACGAGTTTTTGGGTCAAAAATTTGTTCGATCGCCTGGAGTCTTTCTAATTCTTTGAGATTTTGAGTATTGCTAAAAATATAGTCTGTAGACGCTGACATCTATAAAAATACCCCCCCTTTTATCGCTGGCTAATTACTTATATTTCCAACAAAATATGAGGGTATGCAATTTAAGATGTTCAAAAATTTAGAATTATTTAACATTTGTATTTATAATTACAGCACTTTTGAGGAAGCGTGAGGTACAGTTTTCATTAATGAATAATGAATAATGAATAATGAATAATGAATAATGAATAATGAATAATGAATAATGAATAATGAATAATGAATAATGAATATAGGACTTACGGATGAACGCTATTGGTAGGGTGCGTTAGCGCTAGTGTAACTGAGCAATACCTTATATATAGTGCCTTTGCGTAAGTCCTGATAATGAATAATGAATAATGAATAACTACCTCTGGTTAAAACCGTTCTTGGTTGAATATAAGGAAATCTGATTTTTTCTTTTGGTCGATTGGATATAAGAATAGCCTGATATTTCCTGTTCCCTGTTACCTGTTTCCTAGAGCAATAAAACTTTGTACCTCCGAGACTAGAAAACTGCTGTAAAATGATTGATACAATTTTGGTTGTCCAAGGGCCAGAACTAAAATCTGTGAAGCGCGGTCTTACCCCTGAGTTATCTCAGCCTAAATTATTGTCTTTGCCCATAGGTGCTGCATCTGTTACTCGTTATTTGAATAACTGGCAAAAAAGACAAGATTTTTCTGAGCATCAACCCTCTACAATATTGGTTATGGGATTGTGTGGTAGTTTATCTAGTCAATATCAACCTGGAGATGTAGTTATTTATAATGAGTGTGTTGAATATATTGAAGAAGGAAGAAGGAAGAAGGAAGAAGGAAGAAGGAAGAGGGAAGAAGGAAGAGAGAAGAAGTGGATGGGGACTCAAACCAATTGTAAACACCATTTAGACGGCGGTGTATTAAATCCAAAAGAAAGAGATTATTCTGAGTTACCCCGGCAAAAGTGCGATAGTGTTTTAACAGCTAAGTTGCAAACACATTTAAAAGGAAAAGCTTCTTTAGTAACGGGTTTAACTAGCGATCGCTTCATCTACAAGGCAGCGGAAAAACAACTATTGGGAAAAAATACTGGTGCAGAAGTGGTAGATATGGAAGGTGTTGCAATTCTAAATTTCTTTGCTCGTTTATCTATCCCCGTGGCGATGGTGAGAGTAGTCAGCGATGACTGTTATCATGATCTTCCCAATATCACTTCTGCTCTGACATCATCTGGAAGTTTGCAACCTTTAGCATTGGCGATCGCTATGTTTCGGCAACCACTGCCCGCTTTTCAACTTATTCGAGGTAGTATTCAAGGATTAAAAGTATTGCAAGAGGTGACAAGCTGTCTTTTTAATGATTAGACATCTCCAGAAAAGAGGGAGTAGGGAGTAGGGGTAAAGAATTGATAATTTCTTTGGGATAATTGATTTTATTTTTTATTATTGGAGATGTCTATTAAAAAGAATTAGGCAATTATTCTGGGACCATCCTATTTTCTGTTCCTTTTCAAATTGATTTAGTAGTCGTGTTACTGTAACGCGACTGGTACCAATAATGTCAGCTAATTCTTGATGAGTGAACCTAATATCTAATATTTGCCTGTCTGGCAGTTGATTACCAAATCTATCAGCTAACCATTTTAATAATCTCAACAGTCGCAATTTGATTTTTCTAGAATGAATAATTCTGAGTAACTCTTGAGTTTTTTGAATGTGAGAAAGCATTACTTCTTGGGTATAGAAATAACCCCTTGGTAAGATACTTGCTTCTACAATAGTTAAACATTCAACTTGATAAGGATAAGATGGAAATAAAGGCTGACCAACGATGTCTCCTGGACCCCAAAATCCTAAAGTTATCGTATTTTCTTCTTCATTTTTTGTCAGAGTACGAACCACACCAGAATCTATTCGCCATAATAATACATCTGTCAATGGTATTAATTGGCGACGTTTAAATTGATGCTGCTTCAATGGATAGGGTTTAGGAACTACTGAATTTAAGCTCACAATTATTCTCCTATTTATTTGTGTTAAAAATCCCCCGGCTTTACCAAGCAAAAATAGCTTTTAATTTTATTAAAAAAAAGAGTGATTTAATTACTTATTGCAGAGTTAGTGGCTTGGCAATGTGAGTATTTTGAATTAGATTTACATTGGTGTAAGATTGGTTTTACTAGATGATTATTTGGTTCATAGTCACTACAATTTATAGCTGTTTCTGTGAGAGCATTATAAGGATGTACGGTACATTTCAAACGATAATCTCCAGTAAAAAATGTACAGCGGCTACAAGGAATTTGATGCAGTCGTTTAACATAATTTATCCCTTGCTGAAAGGTCAAATAAAAGTTCCACAAACCTATAGTAATTAATAATATAAAACCCATCATAAAAATGATACGAGCTAGATTTTGAAGTAGGTATTCTGGAAGCAAATTAATCATAGTTTCAACTCTATTCTAAATTAATAATTGGTAAGCATTTCCTCCGGAATGCTGCGCAAACAGCCATCAGCCAGCCTCCTACCGCAGGAACTGCGTTATCATATCAAATCCGTTTAATTCGGTATAAAAAAATATTCCATCTTCACCCAGAGTGGAAATAGTTCTGAGTTCTCTTCCCTTCTAAATTCTGGATTCTAAATTCTGGATTGCAGAATTGCTGGATTCTGGATTCTGAATTCACTATCTTATTACACCGATGCTACCGGATTTGATATCAGCTATCAGCTATTGCTTTTAGTTTAGGATAAAAGCTTTATTAATTGTCTTACTACAAAAGTTGCCTCCCTTGCCCTTAAAGTCAGTTGTTAATTTAAACACTGTCCTATCAGAAAGAGTATTGTTGCTGATAGCTGAATGCTTAGATAATTAGGGAAAAATTACTAATTTTATTTAGTCCTATAACTAGGCAAAAACTGAAGAGATTGCTAACTATTTACTTACGGTTTTTTTCAAAATAAATAAAACACTTATTTTTCTGAAACATAAGCCAATAATTAGCATTGAAGAAGGCAGAAGAAAAAATTGCTTATGGATAGTCATCCTGTGTCTTATAACCCCAAGTAATTTTAAGCACTGCCATTGACGGTGGGATATTAAACCCGCAAAAGAAAAGATAATAATTTATTCTCTAGTTATATCATCTCCGGATAATCAGTTATAAAAAAACCTTCTCCCTTTAAACTTTTCTTTCCCTTCTGCCTTCTGCCTTCTGCCTTCTGCCTTATTCAAGACTAATATCAAATTTTACTCACTATTACTTCCTGATTTATATCCGATAAAACCAGTCCATTATTTTGCCAAAATTCTAGTAGTGGTTGTGCTACATTTAGAGGATAAAAATGATGGAAAAAATAACCACCTTCAGGACATTCCCAAATTCTATCTTCTGGTTTTAAAAATGCTTGCCATCCTCCAATTAAGTTAGGATCAATAATCGGATCGTCATTGCCACCACATACCATTAAAGGTACAGGAACTCCTCTAGGAACCATACTTTGGCGTCTTAATAATGAGTGAGGTGATGGAGATAAATCTAAATCTCTCTCCAATATCCTGATTAAATTTTGAGTATTTCTTTTATCTTGTTCGCCAAATAAACTTTTCACCATATTAATCAAAATTACTTGGCGACTACAAGGTAAAAGATGGCGATGTACATAATAATGTGCTTGCCAATCAATTGTAGGATGAACGCCGACAGATAATAAAGTTAAAGACTTCACTCTTTCTGGGTATTTACGAGCATATATTAATCCTACTAATCCACTCGTACTATGACCAATAAGATGAATAGGTCGATTCAAAGATTTGAGATAATCATGGAGTAAGGTTACAGCTATATCTAGAGTACAAGGTTCATCAGCAGTTTGAAAATAATCCCATTCAGCAATTAATACTTTTCTTGATAGGTAATTAATCAATCGTCGGTCAAAAACTTGTAGACTAGGACTTGTCTTTAACCACAATACGTCTGGAATCTTAGACATTGGTTTTCATTCTCCTAAGTTATCAAGATAATAATTAGTAAATAGTAGCTTTAAGTACAAAATAATTGCGCAGAAGGAAGAAGTTCAAGAATTTAGAATTAAGAATTAAGAATTTAGAACTACCTCTTCTTATAAATAAGAGGATTGGTTAAAATAATTTTTTTTATTTTTTATCCATGAGTTGAGAGGGTTTATACCTAAATTTTTCAGTCATTTCAGGAGTGGATGTTTAGAGTTTCATAGATTAAATCTGGTGTCATTAGTTAGGAGGAAAAATCAAGATAAATAATTAAATGAAATACTGGCTTTTTGCTAAGTATCTATCTCTTAAAAGCAGGAGTTGAGAATATTTTTCATAGCATTCTTTTGAATATTTCATATTAATTAGTGGTGGGTATTAATTTCCTACTAACTAACTAATTAAATACTAGCAAATCTATGATTTAACAGATATCTCAAACTTACTCCCGAAATCTGCGAGTTGTACAGAATTAAATTCAGAAATTATGACAGGCGTTACTTCTGAACTTTTTCTTAGTTAAATGTTCTTTTTTCCTTTAGCTTTCTTCCTTCTTTCAAGCATTGATATCTTTAGAAAATCAGGTAGATTTTCATCAATCAATACAGTTTCGTAAATCTCCCTTTACCAAAAAATGAGGTATAAAACCTCTCCATTCATGGAGAAAAAAGCGGTCGAGGGATGGATGGGTTTCCTAACCATATCCAATCGACCAAGACAGCGGTCGTTTGCGGAGCATTCCGTAGGATGGGATGGCGTTTTGCTCCGCAACATATAAAGCGGAGCAGCTCTCCTCGCCATATCTAATCGATCAAGAGAAGAAAAAAATCCTTTTAACCAATCCTCTTATTTATAAAAAGAGGAGAGGTAGTTCTAAATTCTAAGTTCTAAATTCTAAATTCTTGAACCTTTGAATCAAATCAGACTAAATCCCAAAATCTGTTTTGAGTTGTGCTACCCATTTTTTGACGCGTTCTTCTGTAAGTTCAGCTTGATTATCTTCATCAAGAGCCAAACCTACAAATTTACCGTTTTTGACAGCTTTAGATTCACTATAATCATAGCCATCTGTTGACCAATGTCCAACTGTTTTACCTCCCAAACTAGAGATTTTTTCTTCTAAAATACCCATGGCATCTTGAAAGTTATCGGCATATCCTATTTGGTCGCCTGTGCCAAAATAGGCTACTTTTTTACCGTTAAAATCAATATTGTCTAGTTCATCAAAAAAACCTTCCCAATCACTTTGTAGTTCACCAATATTCCAGGTGGGACTAGCAATTATAATGTTTTGATAGCCATCAAAATCTTCAGTATTTACTTCATCCATATTATGGATAGTAACTATATCTTCTCCACCAAATTCTTCCTGAACCATTTCTGCTGCTGATTCAGTTTTTCCTGTTGTAGTACCGACAAAAAGACCAATTTTTGACATTTTTTTACCTCACTTGTAATCATTTATATTTATGGTAGTTAGATGTTTCTAACTTTTAGCAGTTAAAGTTATTGAATTAGAATTAATCAATGTCTAATTCATCACAATAACCAGACCAATCACTTTGTAATCGATCCAAATTATTGTTGGCGTTGATTGTTTGATTTTGCCCATTAGTTTCCCCTTCTAAATATTCGATCTGGTTTTTTTGATAACAATTTTTGTTGACTTGTCTGATTTTCCATGAAGCTCGTTTTCTTGAAGTTTGCATTTGTTCTAATTTCCTATATTTTATTTATGAAATGAAGTTGCTGAAATCAAGTTTAGTAATTCATATTTTTCAGTAGCTAAATATCGTTCAAATTACCATTAATTCTGATTGTTTTTTTCTGATAATGATGGGATGAATTAACGAAGTCAGAAGTCAGAAGTTTGAATTCTCCTTCTAGGATAATAAGTTCAGTACTTACCAAATTTACCTTGAAAACGCCATATGTAGGGGCTTTCTGGCATTTGCCCTCACTCGATTTAGTGTCCGTGCGTAAGTCCTGAAGTTAATAGCTGATAGCTGACTGCTGTTTGCGCAGCATTCCACAGGAAATGCTCGCATAGCAACTACTCTATTTAAAGCGATATCTATTAAGCTGTTGCGTATTCAAGCTGCATATTTTACTATCAGATAAAATCGCGATCGCCCTCGATATATAAGTATTTTATTCATAATAATTCTTGAAAAATATGCAATTTTAGATACCTGAGAGCTTACTTGACTCAGAATTTACTTCAGAAAAAATGAGAAAATATCTCAATAAATTGCGAAAAATATTTTTGGTCAAAGTCTTAGTTTACAATATGTTTAATCCTCAGTATTGTCAGTAGAGATTTTGGTCAAACTAATGATAAATATTTCTATTAATATTAACCCACAACCTAAGTGAACTTGTCAAGCCTAAAAACAAAATTTTTTCCACTTGATATCAAAAAAACTCAAAAGCATTTACTTCAGAAGGAAACAAGTAAGGTTGCAAGGAAAAAAGCAGCGTTCATCGCTCAAACAGCAAATATGATGTTTGCTGATAACTACCGACTGCCGACTACTGACTATAAAACCTACATTCTGCACGACAAAACGTAGTATAGAAGAAGGAGTCAGGAGTCAAGGAGACAGGAGACAGAATTTTAGAAGAAAATCATAGCTGCCGTGATTGAGTAATCATGTATAGCAAGTATTTATGCGTAAATTATTTACTCGGAATTTGATGAACGAAAAAAGTAATTGAGATGGTTTGCATAGTACAAATACCTACCAAGGTACGGACTTATATACTACTTTTAATGATACAAATTGAAATGCGGAACGTGGGATAAAACTATAGCGCTACGCAAATATGGCGCGGATATTCCTCTATTCCCTATTCCCTGAAACACTTTGATGACAACTGATAACTGATAACTGAAATGACAGGAGCCAGATCCTCAGACCTAAGTACAAAGAATATCCTGATTTCTGACCCCTGAGTTCTAGGCGTTAGTTGTTAAGACTCAGTAACACCATTCAAAGCATTTTCAACACGCTTAAAGTCAAAACCCATAGCTCGCAGAGCGTGCCACAGATGACCTTGAAGGAAGAAGAAAGCTAAGAAGAAATGCGCATTAGCTAACCAACAACGAGCAGTATGAGCACCTAAAGGCAACTCCACAGTATCAGCAAAATAGGGAGTAATCCCAAGCTTAATATCCAAAGCTGGGCCATAAAACTCTACAGGATAAGCTAAAGTATTAACGGCACAGAAATAAGCAGCAACAAATCCTGCTAAAGCTATTCCACCTAGAGAGTAAGAAAGAATTGCTTCGCCAGAGAAGATTAAAACCCGTTTTGCCCAAGGAAGCGGCTCTTTGATAATGTGCCAAATGCCACCTGAGACTAGCAGAATTCCCACATAAACGTGACCTCCAACTAAATCTTCTAAGTTATCAACACTGGCAAAATGAGTTTGATATCCATATATTACGAATGGATCGAGAGTGGGATTAGTTACTAAACGTACAGTTTGAGTTGCCGCATCATAAAGCCCACCAAAATACATAGCTTTGGCTACTAATAATAAAGCACCAAATCCTAAAAAAAGTAGGTGATGACCTAAGATTATTCCTAGCTGTTTTGGGTTATCCCATTCAAAGTGAAATTTCTTAGCTCCACCTGTTGTATCCTTTAAATTTTCTGGAGCTTTAAAAGTATGAAAAAGTGCTCCTGCACCTAAGACTGCTGATGAGATTAAATGTACAACACCAACGACAAAAAAGGGATAAGTATCTACAACTTCTCCACCGTTACCGATACCTAAACCTAAATTTGCTAGGTGTGGCAGTAAAATTAAACCCTGTTCTCCCATAGGTAAACTAGGGGAATATCGAGAAATTTCAAACAGAGTAAATGCTCCTGCCCAAAAGGTAATTAGAGCTGCTTGACCTGCGTGAGCAGCAATGAATAAACCAGATAGTTTAGCGAAGCGAGCATTACCAGCCCACCAATCGTATTTAACCTCTGAATTATCATAAGTTTGCATGGTTTTGTTTCCTTGGATTATAGTCCGATTAGCAATTGTTATGGTAACAATTACTACTATCTTTCATACAGCAGTTATTGCCTGCTCATATAAAAACATATTATACACATAAAAAAGAAAAACAGTACTAACGATTACTTTTCTTAAAAAAATGATTGAAGAGTCTTTTTGAAAAAAATATCAATTTAATTTTACTCAATAAATTTGAGAGCTAATAATGTTTAAGCAGTTATGTTTAGAAATAGCTATTGATAGATTTTTGTCTACTAAATATGCAAATTAAACTACTGATTAAGCAGATATTGAGTAGTAATAATTATCTATTTTTAACAGATAAAATTGGTTGACAATCTATCAGAAAGTTACACCATTTTTGGTAAAACTTTCTTCCATAAAGTCAACAACTATGGCAGTCTAAAATTAGAGACTGCTCTAGCATAAATTCTAATTTTGTGTTGGCTAAGTCACTGATTTGAGCAGATGTCAAGTAGTAGAAATGCGATCGCTCATCTCAGAACTGACTCAGCTCTATTCTGTATTGCTGAAATGGTTAGAAGGTTCTAATTGTGATATCATATTTCTAATCAAAATACATAGCCTTGGCCACTAATTACAGTGGTCATTTTTTTTGCTTTTGGACTAGAGTAAGTTTGAATACTTTTTCTCAGATGTCCAGATTGATAGTTATGGCCTTTTACCTCTAGTTACAGAGGATATTACATACTTATTGCAACTAATATTCAATAAATTCCTGGATTTGTCAAGGTTTTTTTGATATTTTTTATCATTAATTCTTTTTTACCTTAGCAGAGTGAAATCTTAAGAAGGTCTTAAAATTTAAAGAAATAAAACTCTTTGATTTTGCTGATACAAATGGTTGATACAAAACTAATCTCAAATTAATGTCTAAAAGTATTGACAAAACTTGTCATTAACTTCATAATATAAATCACATTGCTTATGGTGTTCTTCTCTCTGGTAGGACAACGGAGTCCCTCAGTTAGGCTGAAAATATTCACAGCTTAACTGGAAAGCAATTAGGGACTCTTTTTATTTGCCACGCTCTACGACTTATTGAAGAAGTAGTCAGTTATATTTCTAGGACTAAAAACTTAAAAAGCTGGCCATATAAAAAAAGTGGCTCGGAACTTGACATTCCCCGAAAGCTCTGCAAATTAGCTAGAGCTGTATCAGATGCAAACTGGGGAGAATTAGTCAGGCAATTAGATTACAAAGCTGATTGGTATGGACGGGAATTAATCAAGATTGATAGATACTTTCCCAGTTCTAAGCGTTGTTCTAATTGTGGTTACACTGTAGAAAAATTACCTCTAAATATTAGAGAGTGGGATTGTCCTGTTGGCAAACCTGTAATTTTGAAACGGGGTTTATCTGCGACTATTCAAGAATTTTTGATGGCTGCTGAATATATTCTCAGTCATGGCAACCCGGATGTAGTTTTGTGCGAACGTGGTATTCGTAGTTTCGATAATTATACTCGTAATGTGTTGGATTTGGGTGCGGTAGCTGCCTTAAAACAGTTAACTCACTTGCCAATTATTGTCGATCCTTCTCATGCAGCGGGTAAACGGGAGTTAGTTGCACCCTTGGCTAAAGCTGCTATTGCTTGTGGAGCAGATGGTTTGATGATTGAATGTCATCCTGTACCGGAAGAGTCTGTTTCTGATGCACGACAAGCATTGTCATTAGAAGATATGGTGGAGTTGGTTGAGAGTTTACGCCCTGTTGCTGCTGCAGTGGGGCGTAATGTTTGTCAGGTAGAGGAGTTTTCTATGGTTTAGTTTTTTGGCGATCGCTTTTATCCTGTCAATTTCATTAGACATCTCCAGAAAAGAGGGAGTAGGGAGTAGGCAGTAGGCAGTAGGGAACCCACCCCTCGCCCCTCCCCCTCCGGTGGAGGGAAAGAATTGATAATTTCTGTGTGATAATTGATTTGATTTTTTATTTTTGGAGATGTCTATTTAGGGTTTGCTGATTAAATTTTAAAGCATTGACTGATATTGGTTTTAGCCGTTTTAGGTGTTGAAAAAGTACAAGGTTTTTGCTCCTTAAAGCTCAAAAAGTTAGGATTTTGGGTTGACGCGAGGCAGAATCACTATTGGGATAATTCTTCCTCCTGCCTCCTCGCTCATTCCTTACTCCTCCTGTCTCCTGTCTCCTGTCTCCTGACTTCTACCCTCACCCATAAGACTTTTGAGCGCAAACCCTATTTAGTTAAGCTGAGAGTAGTTATACCATTTCTCATGCATTCTTGCTACATCTCCTTGAGAGTAGGGAGTAGGGAGTAGGGTAAAAAGAGATAAAATATCTTGGTTTAATGCCGATAATCGTCACAAACATTATTCAACCATTATTATTACTTAATAACTGAAGTACTATGGGAAGTATAGCATTATTTTTGGGAATTGGTATTATAGCAGTCGCCACTATAATTAGGACATCGGGTAATTATGATGATTTATGACGCGAGCAAGATGCTCGCACTAATTGTCAAACACCAACCAGGCGGTTGCTATAGCAGGCCAGATGTTAAACGTAATAATAAGATAACTAGATTACACTTATAGCAGAAGTCAGGAAGCAGAAATCAACATCCTACTTTGTCTAGCTTTTAGGCTTTTAATCTGTCTATACGAGCTATGGCAAACTATAAGTGAACATCAAGAGGTAAAAAATAATCAAAAATTATGGCAAAACTGCAATTAAAAAATCTCAGAAAACAATTTACGAAAAATGTCATTCCTGTTAAAGACATGAATATTGAAGTTGAAGATGGGGAATTTTTAACCTTACTGGGGCCTTCCGGTTGTGGAAAATCAACCCTACTGCGACTTATTGCTGGGTTAGAAACACCCACTCAGGGTAAAGTAGTAATAGGCGATCGCGATGTAACAAATGTACCACCGGGCGGTCGTAATATTGCAATGGTGTTTCAAAGTTATGCCCTTTATCCGCACATGACAGTGTTTGAAAATATTGCTGCCTCTTTGAAACTCCGTAAAATTCCTCAAGATGAAATTCAGCAACGAGTTAATAATGTTGCTCAGAAACTCGAATTAGGACAATTACTAAACCGCAAACCACGGGAAATGTCTGGTGGACAAAGACAAAGGGTGGCATTAGCTCGATCGCTGGTACGCAACCCAGAAGTATTTTTGTTAGATGAACCTCTCAGTAACTTAGATGCACTATTGCGCGAACAAGTACGAGCAGAGTTGAAACAGTTATTTAACTCTCAACAAAAACCTGTAGTTTATGTCACTCACGATCAAACAGAAGCAATGACTTTATCAAGTAAAGTAGCAATTTTATATGATGGTTACTTACAACAACTTGATGTGCCTCATCAAATTTATAGTTGCCCTGCTAATAAATTTGTAGCAGGTTTTGTTGGTAGTCCGCAAATGAATTTACTGACTCTTAAATGTGAAGAAAATTATGCTATTTTGGGTAATTTTAAAATTCCTCTACCTGATTTACCGACAATTCCAAAACAAATTGTTATGGGTATTCGTCCTGAAGATGTAGGCTTTGTTTTTGCTGAAACTTCTGAGGTTGCTATTAAAGGCAAGGTGTTTTTGGTAGAGAATTTAGGCAAGGAAAAACTGTTAATTGCTCAGGTGGAAAATTCTGAACAAAATATCCGTGCTTTAGTTCCTTATGACCAAACTTGGGGTGAATTAGTAACTTTAGAATTACCTGCTAAACAGATTCATTGGTTTGATGTGGAGTCTGGCGATCGCTTACTTCAATATTAATAAAGAGGGAGTAGGGAGTAGGGAGTAGGGAGTGGGGGAGTGGGGGAGTAGGGGAGTAGGGGAGTGGGGGAGTGGGGGAGTAGGGGAGTGGGGGAGTGGGGGAGTGGGGGAGTAGGGA
>NZ_JAAHHG010000018.1 GCF_010692555.1 Okeania sp. SIO3B5
TCATCGAACGATCCCCCTAAATCCCCCTTATCAAGGGGGACTTCCAGTTCCCCCCTTTTTAAGGGGGGTTAGGGGGGATCGCCAGAAATGCTATATAAACCATCTGTAGGGGCGAATGGCATTCGCCCTCCATACAAATAGCGTCTTGTCTAAGAAATTACGTAAGTCCTATTAAAGTTATGAATGAGTTGAATTTATCTTTTGAGGGTTTTGATAATGAGCGATCGCTTGAAGATATTGTATGGACTATTGAAATGTCTCAGGGGCAGTTTTGTTTGATATTAGCTCTATGTGACTCAACTAAGTTGCGCGATAATATGGCACAAAAATTACAAGAAGTTTGCCCGAATATAGAAGAGATTGTTCTTAAGTCATCGGATGTTTTAATCCATCCCCAACTTAAGGATATAAACAGTCAAAAACATCCATCAGCAATTATGATTCGTGGTTTTGAATCAGTTAAAAATATCGATCGAATGTTAATTTCTCTGAATCAAGTAAGAGAAGATTTGTGGAAGTCTTTTAAGTTTCCTGTAATTTTATGGATTAATGGGGAAATTGCAAAAAAAATGATTCGACTTACTCCAGATATTGAGAGTTGGGCAAGCATAACTAATTTTAGTAGTTTTTCTGGAAAACAGATTGATTATCGACAAGAAAGGGTAGATAGATTTAATCATAATCAAGGTTCTGAAGATAGCGATCGATTGAATAATAATTTTTTAATAGAGTTGTTTTCGAGATTTTATGTTCTTGAACGATCTGTTTTTTATCAAAATAAACTATCAGTTTTAATTTAATTTTCAAAACTAAATGGAAGGCTCCTTAGAACTCACCCGACAAATTGCGATCGCTGTGTTTACAGGTATCGGTGGTCAAGACATTGATCTAGATAAATTAATGTTTCTAGGGCTTCTGATTGTTTTGTTCATAATACTCATAATACTAATACTCATAAAATATAACAAGACATTAGAAGAAAAGATCAAGATATTAGAAGAACGTAATAATATATTATTAGAAGAATGTAATAATATATCAAAAGAATATACGAATACATTAGAAGAATGTAATAATATATCAAAAGAACGTGATAATATATCAAAAAAATATACGAATATATTCAGAGAAAATATGAATACATTAAAAGAATATACGAATACAGTAGAAGAGCATGATAATACATTAAAAGAACTTATTAATACATCAAAAGAACTTAAGAATACATTAGAAGAACGTGATAATATATTAAAAGTATGTGATAATATATTAGAAAAACTTAAAAATACATTAGAAGAACTTAAAAATACATTAGAAGAACGTGATAATATATCAAAAGAACGTGATAATATATTAAAAGTATATAACAAGATATTAGAGAAAGAACATAGTCGATTAGAAGTTGTTAATAAAGAATTGGAAAGATTAAATCAACTTAAAGATGAATTTTTAGCTAATACCTCCCACGAACTCCGAACACCTCTCAACGCTATAATTAACCTAGCGGAATCAATGATAGATTCTCCAACTGATCGGCTATCAGAATCCCATAAAAGCAATTTATCTCTTATTATTTATAGTGGTTATAGACTAGCTAATCTTATTAACGATATTCTAGATTTTTCCAAACTTAGAAACAAGGATATTCAACTTCAACAGAAATCAATTAGTATCAAAGAAATTACTGAAATAGTTCTTACCCTAAATCTACCTTTAGTGAAAAATAGCGCCTTGAAACTGATTAATTCTATTGATAATAATTTACCTCCCGTATATGCTGATGAAAATCGTCTGCAACAAATTCTATTCAACCTTATTGGTAATGCTATTAAATTCACTGAACGGGGTAAAATCGAAGTATCGGCAAAGTTGGTTTCTGAGAAAAATCAGAGACAATTAGCAATTACTGTTTCTGACACAGGTATTGGTATTTCAGAGGATAAATTAGACAGTATTTTTGAATCCTTTGAACAAGCAGATGGAACTATCTCCCGTGAATATAGGGGAACAGGTTTAGGTTTAGCAATTACGAAACAATTTGTTGAGTTACATGGTGGCAAAATAGGTGTAAAATCAGTGCTTGGAAAAGGTTCTTGCTTTACCTTTACTTTGCCTGTGTCTGAGAAACCAGCAGAAAAAATAGACACTTCACCAATTTTATCTCCAGTAGTAGAGACAATTGATATAAATCCTGAAGTCGATGCAGACGATCGAGACGTCACGTTAGCAAAAAAATATGGAGAGTTCAGGGAAAATGATTCGGCAAAAATTCTGATTGTTGACGACGATCTTGTGAATTTAGAAGTGCTTGATAATCATCTTTCCAATAATAACTATTCTGTGAATCGAGCTGACAATGGACGAGAAGCGTTACAAATTCTGGAGAAAGGTTATCAGGCTGACTTAATATTACTGGATATAATGATGCCAGGAATGACAGGTTTTGAAGTTTGTCAAAAAATCCGAGAGAAGTTATCACCTAATGAACTCCCTATTATTTTTCTCACCGCAAAAAATCAAATTTCTGACTTAGTAAAAGGTTACAATGTAGGGGCAAATGATTTTATTACTAAACCTTTTTCTAAAGGGGAATTATTAGCACGAATCAAAACTCATATTAGCTTAAAAAAGAAGAATCAGGAAGTTCAAGAGCAGCGTCTACGAGCTGAAATTGCTGAAATTGAAACCTTAATTTCCTTATCTCAAGCTCGTTTATTATCTGATGATTGGTTAGGTTCTTTGGATGCTGTTTTTCAAGCAGGTAAAAAGTTACAAAATGTGCAAGTTTTACCAGATATGAAAATGAAAGTAACTTGCCAACTCAGACAAGTAGTTGACAACATCTCAGAGAAAAATAGTTTCCAATTTCATACAGCTAAAGTTAACAAAATTATCTTTAGTCCAGATGGTAAAACTTTAGCTTCAGCTAGCGATGATGGTATAGTAAAACTCTGCCGATTAGATGATAGTTCAATAGTTACTCTTGAAGGTCATAATAATCCAGTGACCAGTGTTAGTTTCAGTTTCGATAGTCAAATATTAGCTTCTGCAAGTCAAGACAATACAGTAAAACTCTGGAGATTAGATGGTACTGAACTAGGAACTTTTCAAAATAAGGGAAATAAAGTAATTTTTTCTCCTAATGAACAAATATTAGCTTCTACTACGGAAGGAACAATAAAGTTTTGGCAAGTAGATGGTACGGAATTGCAAATTACCCCTGATTTAAAAGTAATTGAAGACTTAAGTTTTAGTTCATTGGAACAGACTTTAGTTTGTGCTACTGAAGAGGGTATTAAATTGTGTCAATTAAACAATCCTAATATATTAAGCATTCATCCCGATCGAGAGTGGGTAACAAGTATTAGTTTTAGTTCTAATGGAAAAAGTTTAGTTTCTGCCAGTCAAGATGGTGTAATAAAACTCTGGGATTGCAATGATGGTAAATTAGAAGAATGGGAAAGTTTTCCAGTACATAAAGAGTCAATAACTAGCCTGATAATTAGTCCTAATGGCGATAAATTTGCCTCAAGCAGCGAAGATAGAACAGTTAAAATATGGGATTTACAAGGTAATATAATTAATACATTTAGAGGTCACAGATACAAAATTACAAGTCTTTGTTTTCATCCCAATAATCAAATTATAGCTTCTGCTGATAATAGTGGAGCAGTAAAATTTTGGAGTTTAAGAAATAACAAACCACCAACTTTTTGTAATCATAAAAGCAAAATTACAAATGTTAAGTTTAGTCCGGATGGTAAAACTCTGGCTTCTGCTGATGAATATGGCAATATAAAATTATGGCAAACAGATGGAAAAGAACTTGAAAGCCATCAAATTTATAAGAAAAAAATTACCGCTCTTAGTTTTCATCCAAATAGCAATATTCTTGCTTTTAGTAATGATGATGGTAATGTTGATTTTTTATCGTTAAATAAGAGTGAAATACTAATACCTATACATCAAGATTTCGGAATTACTAACTTAAATTATTTTGGTTCTGATGGTAAATTTATAGCCTTGACTCAAGAGAATGGTAATCTTGAAATTTTTGACCAAGATGGTAACCAGTTAGCTTTAGGTAGAAATGGCGATCGAATTATTAGTATGGATGTTAGTTCCGATAGTCATACTTTAGCTACTGTTGGTGCAGATAATAATATAAAAATCTGGGATTTCACAGAAAATAAACTATTAGAAAAATTCTCTTTTTCAACTAATAGTAGTGTGACTAAAATTAGCTTTAGTCCTAATGGAGAAATCCTTGCTTCAGCTAGTGAAGATTGTACTATCAAACTTTGGAATCTTAATGGTAAAGAATTAGCAATTTTCAAAGGACACAGCAAAGCTATTACTAGCATTAGCTTTAGTCCTGACGGTCAAATTTTAGCCTCTGGTAGTAATGATAATACCATCAAATTATGGAGTCTTATTAATAGGACTGAAATATATACATTACAAGAGCATACTCAAGCAATTACAAGTATAGATTTTAGTCCTGATGGTCAAACTTTAGCATCTGCAAGTAATGATAAGACAGTAATTCTATGGAATTTGAATCTTGATGATTTACTACGTCGTGCTGATGAATGGTTACCTGAGCATTTCAATCTACAGCACGACAAAGTGTAACATAAAAATCTAAGTCAAAAATCAAAAGTCAAAAATCAAAAGTAAGAATAAATTATAGTGGTCAATAGGAGTCCACGATTCAATAAGTATTTATCCTTAATATTTAACTGAGAATTTGACTCTTGATCGAGGTAAATGAAGATAATTTATTAGTATAAATATTTAAACAGCCTCAGAATTTTATACTAATTTTTATGTTGCAAATTGAAGCACGTAATGTAATACACTACATTTTGTCGTGCGGAATGTGGGATAAATACTTACCGAATAATTAATAATTAATAATTAAATAATTCTGGTTTAAAGCCTCCCCTTTTAAGGGGAAAATAAAGAAATAATATTTCCTTATGTTCAATCCTCTCGGTTTTAACCAGAGGTAATTATCAATTATCCATTATCCATTATCAATTAATGAATGAATCCTTTAATCATGTTCGGTTGAATAGTTATGATTAGGATATAGATGGAAGAGATATCTCAAACCCGTATCTATTGCTTCCTTCCACTCCGTTCCAGTCGCAATGACTTTATTGTAAGTGATCATCCGAACATGATATTACTCCTATTGATCACTATAATTTTCTTCTTACTTCTTACTTCTTACTTCCTACTTCTTACTTCCTACTTTTGACTTTAGCTTTTAACTTTTGACTTTAATTTTTACTTTTGACTTTTGACTTTTGACTTTAATTTTTACTTTTTACTTTTTACTTTTGACTTTTGAAGCTACATTTCAGTAAAATGTTTAAATAATAAATAATGAATAAATTTATAGCGATCGCCTACTCTCTGCAATAATAAACGACTCGCAGCATAATTGAGAAAACGACGATAATTCCAGGGAATATGCCCATTAAAAAATAGAATAATCCGCAGCACAAATTTTTTTAATCCCGGTAAACCAAACAACATCCCAATAATTATACCTCCAATAGCGCCACTAATTAAACCTTGGTATAAATCGAAAACCAAGGTAAAAATAAACCCAAAAATAAACCCCCAAAATAACACACTAATCAAATTAACCATTAACTGATATGCTTGTAACTCACCGTTAGAATCTAACCAAGCTGGCCGTAGTTTTTCTATGGTAAATTCCTGACTATTATCTGCAGCCATTCGTTGTGCTAGCCATGCTAACCATCGTCTTGTATGTTCCGGCAGTGGTTCTCGGCCTCTAGAATACCAATCATAGTTATTGTCTCGCCCTAGTTGACGACGAATATAAGCATTTAATAAATATTTTTCTCTTGCCTGTTGAGAACTAATTCTTTTCCAAGCAGCAATTAAAATTTCCTCATAAGCTAAAGTCATCATACTTAACATTAATGGTATTTCAGCTAAGTTTAATAACTCTGGTTCATCCTGAAGATAATGCCAAAGTTCTCTACTACGAGCTGCTAATAAATAATCTTGAATCTGACCTGTTGTTAAAGGCTGTAATAAGACAGCAGCATTTAATTTAAACTTAGTCCGACAATTTTTATAAGTGGCAAAACTACTGCAAATAACTAAGTCCTTTGGTTGCAAATATACTGATAATTTATTAATTTCTTCTAAGTAATTTTCAGATAATTCTGGAGATACTCTATCAAATCCATCTATTAGAAGTGACAATTGTTGATTTTCTAACCAATTCCTAATAACTTTTTTGGGTATCTTGTACTTAAATTTAATTTGATTAACTAACCAATCTGAAATATCCTGATTTTGATCTTGCCATGTCGAAAGGTCTAATAATACTGGGATTGATGTTTGTGGTTCTTTTTCCGCCCGAATTACTAGCTTTCTAGCTAATTCTAGTAAAGTTGTAGTTTTTCCACCTCCAGGATTTCCTAATATAAGTAATTTTCCTTTCATTTTGTCAAAAACTTGGATAATACTTATTTTTGCTGGTAGTTGAAAACTAGGACGCTTTCCTACTTTGACTTCTATATCCCAAGAACGTTTTAATTGTTGGGGTAGTCGCTGACGAACAAGATTAACTATTACTGCGTGGTGTAGACACTGCGATCGCAATTGCAGAACTTCTCTTTTAACTGTGTTTAATATTTTATCGCGATTTCTTTGCACCTTCGTATATTTCTATTGTTTAGATGATTTAGTTAGCTGTTATCTTATACCGTTTTACGGAAGTCAAAAGTTAAAAGTCAAAAGTCAAAAGTTAAAAGTCAAAAGTAAGTTTTATACTAGATGTAACAAACATTTATCTCCTTTGGTATTAGAGGCTCAAAATTTTGAAACTACAGTGATTTCAAATCTTAGATGTGAAACTATTTGTGACATATCTAAAGTTAATTGGTATTAATTTAACTATATTTAAGCTAGTATTCAGCAGGAAATACTTACATATTTATAGTTATTTTATCCTTAAAATATTAACAGCATATATCTGTCTTAATGGCTGATAATGATACTTGTGATAAAAGTACAAATTAGTCAAGAAAGTGAACATACAATCTAGTTTATAAAGGGGCAAAAATTATGTCATTCAACATTGGACAACTAATCGTTACAGGAATAACTGGCCTTGCTAGTGCTACCTCTGTTGCTTATTTCACAATTCAGTCTGGTTCGCCACAATTTACTACTAATTTTTTACAGACACAAAAATTGGATAGCAACCTAGTTTCACTAGCTCCTAAACATCAACTAAAATCTTCATATTCAACTCCTAATTCTTCAGACATAGTTAGTCAAGGTTCTAGTCCAGTTGTGATTACACCACCAACATCAGGGTGTAAAATTAGAATGGCCATAATAGACGACCCTGAACCACCTCTAAATGTTCGTAGCAGTCCAGAAGTTAGAGAAGGCAATAAAGTTGCTCAACTTAACAATAATACCTTTGTTTCTGTCGCAGATGAAAAATCTGGCTGGCTACGAATTACTGAGCCAGTTATAGGTTGGGTTTCCAAGAACAGAACTCGTAGCACTTGTGCCAGGGTAGATGAGACTATTACTTTTTCTCCAAAAAGTGACACAGCTATTGTGAGAGGGGAGATGATTGGTACTGGTAGTCATAGCTATCGGGTCAGAATGATCCAGGGCCAGACCATGACTATCAAAAATTTTGGGGATGTATTTCCGGCAATTATTGGTCCTGATGGCCAACTTATGGCAAGGGAACCTAATATTGAAGGTGATGAAAATAAATGGACAGATACTATGCCTATCAGTGGAGTATATACTTTAGAATTAGATTCTAATTTCCGTGGATTTGAATATGAATTTTTAGTAGAAATTAAAGAAGGGAATAGGGAATAGTTCAATAATTAATAATTAATAATTAATAATTACCTTTCCCTAAAAGGGAGAGGATTGACCAATAGGGAAAAATTTTATTTTTTCCCCTTGAAAGAGGAGGCTGATAAAGCTGAACTGTTTAATTATTTAATTATTTAATTATTTAATTATTAATTATTCGGTAATAGGGAACAGGGAACAGGTAATAGGGATTTGTAGCAAACATTTATCAAACTGATGTAATAATTATTGTTGTAGTCGGGTTTGATTGTCATGTTCGCGTAATAGTGAAGACATATATTTTTTAATTTCTTCCCACACTTCCCACACTCCCCACACCTCCCACACTTCCCACACTTCCCACAGCTCCCACACTTCCCACACTTCCCACACTTCCCACACTTCCCACACTTCCCACAGCTCCCACACTTCCCACACTTCCCACACTCCCCACACTCCCCACCCTTCCCACACTTCCCTTCTCCGTGTCTCCCCCTCTCCGTGTCTCCGTGTCCTCAAAAACCCACTCCCCCACTCAATAAAATGGGGATTTTTATCAGAAATTCTGTGCCTTTTCCTAGAGCAGAAATACATTCTAATTCTCCCTCATGATGTTCCACAATAGTTTGATAGCTAATTGCTAAACCTAATCCTGTACCTTGACCAACTGGTTTTGTGGTATAGAAAGGGTCAAATATGTGCTTTTGTACTGCTTCACTCATACCTATGCCATTGTCAGCTATCCTAATTATTACTTGATTTTCTGTGTCTATCTCTGTAGTAATAGTAATTTGAGGAAGGGAATTGCTCGATTCTTTTCTCATTGGTTGTACTGCATCAATAGCATTACTAATAATATTCATAAATGCCTGATTTAGTTCCCCCGGATAACACTTTATCTTTGGTAATTTACCATAATTTTTAACAACTTTAATTTCCAATTCATGGGGTTTAGCTTTGAGATTATTTTGGAGAATCATCAGAGTAGAATCAATTCCTTCATGTATATCTACATTCTTTATTTCTGATTCATCGAGACGAGAAAAATTGCGTAAAGATTCTACAATTTCTTTAATTCGATTAGCCCCTATTTTCATAGAATTTAGTATTTTCGGCAAGTCTTCAACTAAAAAATCTAAATCTACTTCTTCCATAAAATCTGTTACTTCTGGAACAGATTCTGGATAATATTGCTGATATATTTTAATTACATTTAATAAGTTTTCAGCATATTCTTGAGTATGGTCTAGATTGCCATAAATAAAGTTAACAGGATTATTAATCTCATGAGCTATTCCTGCCACTAACTGACCTAAAGAAGACATTTTTTCTGTTTGAATTAGTTGGGTTTGAGTTTGTTTTAATTCTTCTAAAGTTTGAGCTAGACATTGATTTTTTTTGTTTAATTCCTGGGTGCGTTGCTCTACTTTTTTTTCTAAAGTATCGTAAAGCAAAGCATTTTCTAGAGAAATTGCTGCTTGGGTGGTAATCATTTCTAATAGTTCTAGTCTTTCAGAAGTAAATGCGCCTTTTGTTAAGTTGTTTTCTAAGTAGATAATACCGATAAGTTTACCTTGTTTGATAATAGGAGTACATAATATAGATTGAGGTTGCTTTTGTTTGAGATAGGGATCGTTTACCCATGTTGCTTCTGTAGTGGCATCGTCTAATACCTGAAATTTTTGAGTTCGCCAGACATAGTTGATCAATGCTTGGGGTAATTCTTGAGTTGCTGAAATGGGTATGACAGGGCGCTCAAAATTTTGTAAATATTCCTGAGTATCTACGACATGAGTTATTGCTTCCAGAATTAACTGCTGCTCTCTGAGTAGAATGAGGGCGCATTTTTGGGCACCAGCATTTTCCATTATCAGTCGAATTAATGTTGAGAGCAAGTTTTCTAGTTTTACTTCTCCAGACAGAGTTTGGTAAGCTTTGAGTACAGTTGATAGATCGAGGATATTTTCCCTGTTGATGCTTGGTATATGGGAAGTTGCCAGAGAGTCGCTATTTTCAGAGGAGCTAAGAAAAACTGATGTTAGTAATTGTGGGTAGCGTTTTTCTAAATCTTTGACTTTTGTTACTGCTCCCCAATTAATATATCCATAGTAAGCTTCTAACATATAGGTTTGGGCAATTTTGCTTTTGCCCCACTCTAGATAAAATTTGGCACACAGTTCGTTTGCTAAAGCTGCTTCTTGAATATATTTATTTTCTGTGGCGAGGGCGATCGCTTGTTCGTAAGTTTCTATTGCTTCCAGTTTTTCTCCCAGTATTTTTTGTTTTTCTGCTGTTATTAAATAATATTTGTGGGAGTAGTTTGTGGGTGCGTGTTCTGCCCAAAATTTCATTTTTTCTTGATTAGCAGTTACTTCTTCTAGTATTTGTTTTCTTTCTACAGTTTCTGCTTCTGAGTAACAAGCTAGTTGAGCTAGGGATCTATAAAGGTAATATACTGGAATATAAAATAATCCCGTGACACCATCAATATATTCTCCTGCTAGAATTGCATAATCTTTGGAGTTTTGAAAATTTCCCAAGAAATAGGACAGAATTAATTTATTGAAGTAAATTTGAAATAAAGCATAGCGATCGTTAATATTTTCATAGAAAGGAATAAATTTTTCCTCATTAAAAGCATTACCTGATAATAATGTAGAATTTTCTGTATGCCCAAGTAAATTCAGCACAGCTTGATGAGAAATCTGATTATAATAGTAGGTATTTTCTTGTTTTATTTGTTTTAGAGAATTGCTATAATTTTCTATTTCTGGTTCTAGTTTCTCTAGAGATATACCTGCTAAGTAAGAGTAACAACAGTAATGATGAATACCATAAGAAGCAAACTCTAAATCTCCCGTTTCTAAACCAATTTTATAAGTTTCGATCACATGAGGAAAAGTTTCTTGAATATGGACTTTCCAATTTTCTATGCAATTGTAAACAATTTGAAATACTCTGGTTTTCTGGTCTTTACTATGAAATTTTTCTAGTAGCTCACAAGCAAGTATTCCAAACTTATATCCAGTATCAATATCTTGTTCTACACCACATAAAAGCAAACCATAAGTAGCACAACTAAAAGCAAATAATGGAGAAATTCCTGATTTGAGAGAGAGATTAATTTCTGCACATATAATTAGCGGTAGTAACTCTGGTTTTCCAACAAATGTCAGAGTAATAATTGATGATAAAATCTGCATTGCTGCTAATTTTTTTTGGTCTTGCAACAATGGTAAATCAATCAATTCTGAAATATTTTTTCCTTTCAATTTTTCCTTAGTTGTTTGTAAGTATTCTTGAATATCTGATTGAGTTGGATTTGTGGGAAAGCTAATATCAAGAAGTTCTAAAACAGATAAACCAATAGTTAAAGCTTCTTGCAGTTTACTCTGAGCAATGTAGGCTTGTATTTTAATTTCATAGATGTTGACTTTTTCCAGGAGCGTATTAGCTTTTTCTAATACAATATCAACTAACTTCTCCATTTCTTTAAAATCACCATTCAAGTAGGTAGCTTCTGCTCCTTCTTCATGTAGTGCCAATGTTAGTTGATATTGAGTTGACCAACTATTTTTAGTTAGTAGATTTATCCCTATATTAAAATAAGATATTGCTGTCTTATAAGCAGTAGATACTTTAGCCTTAATTCCTGCTTTTAAATTCAAACTTGCTAATTCTTCCCTAGCTTCTGCTTCTGTAATTAATTCCACACCATAATTAAGTTGATTGACAATTTCAAATATTTTTTCTTCTAGTTGGTTATCCTCCGTATTATTTAAAAGTAATCTGCCAATTTTTAGATGAGTTTCTTGTTTTTTTTGTTGTGGAATTAAACTATAAGCTGCTTGTTGAACCCGGTCATGGATAAAATAATAAATTGGTGTTTGTAAATCGGTTATTTCCGGCAAGTTATCGTCGTTTTCTCCCTGATAAAATTTATAGGTTTCGTCCTCTGGCAAAATCAATCCTTCTGATAAAGCATTCCACAAAATTAACGCAGTTTCTGACAGACGTTTCTCATAAACAATAGATAGAGTTTTTAAATCAAACTTGTTACTAATACAAGCTGCTAATTGCAATATTTCCTGAGTTGAAGGGAATAATTTTTGTATTTGGGCAGCCATCAATTCAATTACATCTCCCCTAGCCGCCAAAATTTTAATTTCTGGCAAGTTAAACAACCATTTCTCCTGTTGATCGTTATAAAAAATTAATCCTTCTTTGTGGAGAGACTTGATAAATTGATTACTAAAAAAAGGATTACCTTGAGTTTTTTGATAAATTTGTTCGGTAAGTAGCAGTGACTCTTGTGGAGAATAATTAACAGTATCAGCGACTAAATTATTGAGTGCTGACTGACTCAAAGGAGTAAGAATAATTTGATTAACAACAGCACCTATTTCTTTGATTTCCTCAACAGTTAATAGAAAAGGATGCCCAGCATTTACTTCATTATCTCGATAAGCTCCTATCAGTAATAAATAGTTAATATCCATTTTTTCCATAACCAACTTCATTAACTTCAAGGAAGCTAAATCTGCCCATTGTAAGTCATCTAGAAATATTACTAAAGGATGCTCTGCTTGAGCAAATACAGAAATAAAGTTTGATAGTAATAAATTGAAACGATTTTCGGCAGCAGTAGGAGATAATTCAGTAGCGGGAGGTTGTTTGCCAATCAATAATTCTAATTCGGGAATTACATCAATTATAACTTGTGCTTCTTCTCCTAACACTTGTTGTAATTTAGTAGCGATCGCCTGTAATTTTTCTTCTGGTTCGCTTAAAATTTGCTTAATCAATTCTTGAAAGGCATTTAACCAAGCATAAAATGGAATATTTCGTTGAAATTGGTCAAACTTTCCAGAAATAAAATAACCTCGTTTCTTGAGGATAGGTTTGTGAATTTCATTAACTAATGCTGATTTTCCAATCCCAGAAAATCCCCCTACTAGCATCAACTCTATTTGTGGTTTATATGAATTACAAATACGGTCAAAAGCTGTTAGTAATATTTCTATTTCTTTGTCTCGGCCATATAGTTTTTCAGGTATAATTAAGCAGTTATTATTATCTTTTTCTCCCAGGTTAAATAATCTGATTTTTCCAGTATTTTCCCACTCAGATTGACATTTTTCTAGATCGTGGCGTAACCCTGCTGTTGTTTGATAACGCTCTTCTGGCATTTTTGCCATTAATTTCAGCACAATAGTATTAAGAGCTGCTGGTATTTTTGGATTTAGATCAATTATAGATTTTGGCTGACGAGCAATATGAAAGTGAACTAACTCCATAGGATCTTTTGATTGAAAAGGGAGTCTTCTAGTTAATAATTCATAAAATGTAATTCCCAATGAGTAAAAATCACTGCGATAATCAATACCTCGATTCATCCGCCCAGTTTGTTCGGGAGACATATAAGTAAGAGTACCTTCAAGAGTATTAGGATTGCGTATTTCAGGAGTCTCTTTGGGTAACTTAGTAGTGCTACTAAAATCAATTATTTGGATTTGTTTAGTTTGAGGATTAATAATAATATTATGGGGTTTAATATCTTTATGAATAATCTGATTTTGGTGTAATTTTTCTAGTGAATTAACTATTTGCAGAGCGATGTGAAAAAATTGATTAATATCTGTAGAAAAGCTGTTTAAATTAGAAGTACTTTGATTGTTGATAAATTGATGTAGAGAAATACCCCCAAAATCTTCCATTACTAATATTAAACGTTGCTCAAATTGTTCCAGAGCAAGCATTTTTACGATTCCTGGAAAATTAAAATTTTTGATCAGCGTGTAAGCACTACGATATCGAGTCAATTCATTGAAATTAGGATAGGGATGATGTGGCAACTTCAGGATGACTGGTTTTTGGTATGACTTTCCCCTGGCACGATGAATAACAGTGCGATCGCTGGCATATATTTTTTCTACAAGTTCATAGTTCAGTATTTTATGCATCAGCAAATCCTAAATTATTAATAAAGATTTTAGGTAGTCCTGCATGGTAATGGTAGAAGATATATATTTTTTAATTTCTCCCACACTCCCAATCCCCCAATCTCCCCATCTCCCCATCTCCCCATCTCCCAATCTCTCAATCTCCCCATCTCCCCATCTCCCCATCTCCCCATCCCCCCATCTCCCCATCCCCCCACACTCTCTCTACCATTACTATGCACCACCACCAGATTTTACAATATTATAGCCCACATTCCGCACCACAAAATGTAGTATAGAATCAGGAGACAGGAGACAACCCACCCCTAGCCCCTCCCAGGAGGGGAGGGCTGTTTCATTCTCAATAGACACGGGGACGCACCAGACACACCAGACACGGGGATGGAGGCTTTTAAGCGGTGTTGAACCAGATATCCTCTCAGAGTTTAACTACACCTATTGGCGCTCAAAATATTTCTTGAGTTTTGTAGTAGAAATACAACCAGAAGTATTACCTAAAACTGATAATTCAGTAGGTATAGATTTAGGTATTAAAACCTTTGCTACATTTAGTGACGGTACAAAGGTTGATGCTCCTAAGCCACTGAAAAAACGAATTAAGAAATTAAGAAAGTTAAGTAAGTCATTATCTAAGAAAACTAAAGGCTCTAAAAGGTATGAAAAAGCTAGGGTTAGAGTAGCTAAATTCCATGCTAAACTGAAAGATACAAGAACAGACTTTCTACATAAATTATCTACTGAAATAATTCGTGAAAACCAAACAGTTGTTTTAGAAGATTTAAACGTTTCTGGTATGGTTAAGAACCGTAAATTGTCCAGGGCTATATCCGATTTAGGATGGAGACAATTCAGAACATTCCTAGAAGGAAAAACAGAAAAATATGGTCGCGATTTTAGAGTAATTAATCGTTGGGAGCCAACATCCCAAATTTGCTCAAATTGTGGCTTTAAAGGTGGGAAGCTAGACCTGAAGGTGCGAGAATGGGAGTGTCTCAACTGCGGTGCAAAACATGTTCTTAGACGAGAATGCAGCAATAAATATATTAGTCGCGGGCGGGCAGTCCGAGACATTAAACGGACGTGGAGGCAAGCGTAAGACTACCGCATCTGGCAGCAGCAGCCAATGAAAGGTCAACCCGCCGAGGGGCTTCGGCTCGGTAGGAATCCCCGCGCCTTTAGGCCGGGGAGGATGTCAAATAATAATTAACCTTAAGGATAATACTATTCTCAAGACACTTGTACTTAAATTAATCTAAATATCAATGATCGACTTGCATATTTGGAGATTTGACAAGTAGAATAATAAAGAGTAATTTCAATCTCATGGTTGAAAATTGGGTGCGTAACTCAGTTGGATAGAGTAGCGACCTTCTAAGTCGCGAGTCGCAGGTTCGAATCCTGCCGCACCCGTAGATACTGAATTTAAAAGTTCCCTAGGTACAGCAAATGTCTTAGGATTTCTGGGTTTAATACCTAGGGCTTGCTGATTAAATCTCAAAGCATTGACATATAAAGACAAATGCCTTTTTGGGGCCTTTAAAAAGTGCCCCTGTTTCAGCTCTTAATGCTCAAAAAGTTAGTATTTTAGGCGCATAGTTGGGGAGAAAATTATTCTTACAATTCTTACTCCTACTTCCTCTAAGTACCCCTAACTCCTGTCTCCTATCTCCTATCTCCTGTCTCCTGTCTCCTGTCTCCTGTCTCCTGTCTCCTATCTTCCCCTCCTGGGAGGGGCGAGGGGTGGGTTGTCTCCTGTCTCCTATCTTCCCCTCCTGGGAGGGGCGAGGGGTGGGTTGTCTCCTGTCTCCTATCTTCCCCTCCTGGGAGGGGCGAGGGGTGGGTTGTCTCCTGTCTCCTACCCTCACCCATAAGACTTTTTCAGCAAACCCTACCTAGCTCTTTATCTAGAGTACGCCAATTGTCATAGATATTCAATTCCCATGACGATTACAAAAAAACGTGTAGTTGAAAGCCAAGTGGCTTTAGCCCTTGGATGAAAACAAGTTGTGGGAATTTATTCCCAAGTATCCCACATTTTGGGATAATACCAATGAATGCCATTAGGAACAAGGTTTGTCCCATAGACTCAATGCTTGTAGGGGTGAAACTCCAGTCGGGAAGAAACAAGTAGCATCGTTCTACCAAGACACTCGGCACAGACAAACAGGCAGCAAGGATAGGGATTTATAGCTCACTCATAAGTGTAAAACCACTCTGAAAGCGATACAAAAGTAGGGGCGATGTATGTGGCATTCTTGTCAGCATATTTGAGTCTGTAGGTGGTATATGAGCTACCACCACTGGAAAAAACTAATCATGTCCAGTGACAGCTAGTAGCTTTTCAGAATTGTGTTTTTAAACCGATTCGGAACAACTACTTAGAATCACCCGTACTTTAGTCGGGTGAGAAGTCAATATAAAACTGTGCTCAAGCACTAATTTCATATACACTGTGGATTGATTAATACCACTAGGAGAACATCGTAAATAAAAATGGAAATAGGTCAGAAAGTCAAAGTAAAAGGTATCAAACAACAGCCTATACCACCCGCAGCTATAGTTAACCAACTGAAGAAAAATCCAATTGGTACAATAAAAGAATTCAAAATGGTAGATGGTAGTGGAATTGGTTTTTGGGTTGAATTTGAAGAAAACATAGGTACTTGGTTTTTTGAAGAGGAACTAACACCTGTCTCTTAAGAGATCCTATAGCAGAAGACAGAAGGCAAAAGGCAGAAGGCAGAAGGCAGAAGAAAAAATCTGGCGTTGTCTGAGTTTTCAGCTTTTGATATGTCCTCTCCTTTCCTTCGACTGCTATAAAAGTAGAGCATTAGGGATAATACTGATCCATGATAAAAAAAGTATTACTTTTAATATAAATTCTTATCATAAGTTACTTATCCCTATGAAAACGGGAGCAAGATGCTCCCACTGGCTATACTTTGGCCAAAATAATTAGAATGGGAGCAAGATACTCCCACTGGTTATACCATTACAATGGACTACTAGAACCTTTCAACTCACAAACCATTCCAGAACAAGCAGGGTCTTGAGGTCCCATCTCTGGCAACTCACTAGCTAACACATAACCATTCATCAACTCAGAAAAATTATCGGACTTGCGCCTACGCAACACATCCTCTTGCATTTTTTCATATTCCTCCTGAGATATGCGTTCAAATGGCAACCGGGGGAATGGTGCATCAAACCGCGCTAACAATGCTGACGAAATATAACCTTCATCATCGCGAATTGCTTCATAAATGCGTTTGCCGAGAGGTTCAATTTCTGCTTCTGTTAACAAAATGGTACTGCTGGTGTTATGAGTTGTCCAATGTTTCTGTACACCTATATAAAAATCAAACATAGCAGTCGCACTGAACTTTTCAATAGATATCTCCTCAACTCCAGGTACATCTATCCAAGATACCTGTACTGGAATTTCTACTAACCATTCTTTAGCGCGATCGTCAAAAGGATCGTTGAGTAAATTTCCATTTTCATCTTTGCTTGACTGTCCTGGAATCACAGAATAACCGTAGTCAAGACAAGCTAATGCTACGGGGTCATTTTTGGCAAAAGTAATCCGTCGTACCCAGCGCAACCCGAAAGGTGGATGCCAACCAGGAGCAGCATTTGTTAATAGAGACTTGGTATTATGTGACTTCAAAGCACCTTGCCAATACCAAGAGTCGTTATCATCTATACCCTCAATGGCAAAATCATAAGAGTAGTCACACACTGCCCCAATATTAACAGATTCAATTTTGTATGGTGAAAAACTGAATACACGCTTAGGTGGAAGTAGGGGTCGTTCCTGACATTTGATACTGTGCTCATTGAGATAATCTAAAGCGTCAGCATTAGACAACATTCGACTCAGAGATAATCCCCACATATTCTTCTGTTGGGGTTGCAAGTTCTCACCTTTGGTATTCTGATATATGCTGAAACAGAGTCCGATCGCTTCTCCTATTTGTTGTAGGTTGCTAATAAAATCAGAGCTAGCTGAATCTATGGATAGTTTTCCATCCTTACGCACACATCCATCAGTATCTATCAGACCACAGAAAAATGATAGTAAGGTAGCTCGTGAAGAACGACGTAAACTCAGAGGTATCCGGTCTAAGTCTTTGCTTTTCTCTGTTTTGGCAAGTTGGTTTAAGTGTAACCAGTCAAATAACTGTCGAGAAGCAAAGGACAATTCAAAACGACCGTTACCAAGGTCATTTATATTGCCTGCGATGCCAAATAATTTTTTGCCCTTTTCTTGGAGGCGATGCAAAACATCAAGTCTGCTATGAGAAAAACGAACTTGATATTTGTGTTCAGAAATGCAACCATTCCCGAACAAACAACCTAAAAAGTAAGCTAGGTCTGAAGTCATAGTTGCAGGAGTAATTATTTCTTTGGTTAATACACCACGGTTATGACCTAATGTTTGAGAGCGTTTTACCCTAGTATAATTTTCTAACTCCAAGGGTATTAGTAAAGCATTTTCTTGTTTTTGATATTCACCAATACTGTAATCAAGCAACATTCCTGGTTGAAGATCGCAAGCATATACCCACTTACCTTCGACACTCATCCGATGATTTGGAGTCATGCGTAATGTCCGACCATTAGCTAGTTTGATTTCTACAAGTTCTAGTGGTTGATTAGCGATCGCTGTGGATGCTCCAATTCCATTACGAACAGTTAATTCTAATCCTACTGTTTCTCCACTACCAGGTGCTACTATTTCATCTGCATAGAGTAAACCTTGGTTAAATATTCTCAATGCTGTTTTGTCAAGACAACCAGAAGGTTGAACTGTTGTACAACGGTTTGGACGTTTGAGGTTGTGGCGATCGCAATATTCCCACACTACCTGATGGACTATTTCCCGCCAACGAGTCAAATATTCTGCTTCCTGTTGTTTAAATTCTAGACCTTGAATTGTTGCTGGGCGTCCTGTTTGCCACCAACGCAACCATTCAATGCCAAAAGCTTTTACAAAAAAGTCAAATAAACCTGTAAAAGATACTCCCACAATTGGGTCTAATTCTCGACTATAACGATAGCGAGGTTCGACGAATTGATGGTTAAGTAAAGTTGCCACAGAAAGGGCGCCAGCAGTAAAAGCTTCCTCCTGTTCTTTATGATTATTTGGGTCAATTTGATTGAGATGAATTTCTGACAAATTGCAATTTCCTGTCAAGGTATTGCCAAAAACGCCTTTATGAAATTCTGGCTCTTCAAAACAATAAGTGTCATGTAATCCTGGCAATTCTTCAACACTTTGAATTGTTTGATCTTTACCTTTAAATTTAGATTCACACCCTTTACTTGTATCTAGTCTTTGACAAGGAATTTCACTACAATCAGTTATTTGTAAGTAGTAAAGGTCTTTATTTCTTTCTCCTAAATTTGTAGTAGAACCGCGACTAGACATTAAATTTACTGATGCACAAATGCCACATTTTGTCAACAGTAATTGTAGTCTTTTTGCCCGTTCATAATCAGACAAATAAATTATAATTCCATGACCTTTAGTATTAGAACCATCTGTATCTGCTAATCCGGCGATAAAAGCCAGAATTGCTGGTTTATTCCAACTAGCAATAGTATTTAAAGCATCAGGTTCAGTTTGTAGACGACGCAGTAGTTCTTCAGAGAATCCTAAATCTGTGACATCCACAAAAGAAGGTAGATAATTATAGTTTCGTTCTACTGACTTATTACCAGCAACAATTAATTCAGCTTTGTGAGAATAAAGCCGAATTTTAGCATTACCATTTTGGTCTAATGTTCCATCACCTACTGCCACGCCTAGTGTATAGGCGTAAGATGAATTGATAGAATCTCCATCCTGATAATCTATGACAAAAGGTTCTGTATGTAAGGTATATTTGCTATGAGTTAGCAAATCTTTTGTTTGTACTTCTTGATAGTTTTTACCAAACCTATCTTTGACAAAAAATCGGTGATATTCTGTTACATCTAGATACGAACCATCCCCAAATTTGACCCGGTATAATTTTCTGTCTTTTCCTGTTTTTAAAGGAATTACTTGACTCCAATTTTTGCCGTTCCAAATTTCAACTTTTTGACCAACAATATCTTTGATTTTGTGAATACTGTCGCGAGTAATTAATAATGTATCTCCCCTGACACAGTGAAAATTTGAACCAATAATTTCGCCACAATTGTGAGTCAAACAACCATTAGCAATGAAAGAATTAGTTAAAGGAACGTGCAAATCATAAACAACTTCCTCTCCAAATTCTTCAACCTTTTTTACCTTTGAAGTAAACTTTGAATTAATAGTTGACTCAGAATAATTAGGCAATGGTTTTTTCAGCCATTCTTCAGCTTTAATATTCTTACTTGGGCATAGTGGAAAGCCAATTAGTTGTTGAAATAAATTGAAGTTAAAGGTAGAGATAAATAGTCCATAACTGCCTCGATCTAAGCTAATTTTCTCAGTTCCATCAACAGTTGTATAAGGTACACCTCTGTAACCTTTTTCCCTAATTAATCGAACTGTACTAATAATTCCTAAATTAGAGAGAATTAATTGAATTTGTTGGAGTAGTTTTTCCGAAACCATAGCTAATTTGATTCTTCTGGAATCTTTATCTACTGTGCCATCTGCACTAAAAATTCCTTGTAAAAAACCAATTAAAACTTCCTGAGATTGACTCAAAAAATTATTAGGAAGTTCTTCTTTTCCAACTATACCTAAATCAGCAAAAAACTTTTCTAATTTAGGAGATTGAGTCCGGAATTCATAGACTCCTTTATGCAGTGTCGTTACATATTCTCTTCCTGTTGTAATAACTGCTTTACCGACAATATTGTAGGCAGTTTCATACTCATCTTGATTAAAAACAAACCCTTTCGGAGTCATGTCAAAACAACTTCTGACTTCTAACTTCCCCTCCTGGGAGGGGTTAGGGGTGGGTTGACTTCTGACTTCATTAAATCCATCTCCGTACCACCAACCAAGCATTTGAGCTTGAGCAACAGAAATAGTACCTTTGCCAAAATGGCCTGCTCCTCTCTGAACACAAATATTGTCGTCATCACTTAAATCTTTAGTGCTAACCCAACCTCGACTGGTAAAATGTTGATGCTCTGCTGTACATCGCATTTGCATTCCATTAGTCAGAATAATTTTGTAGGTGGTTTTAACTCCTGTAGCAAAAGCGATCGCATCCGTCAATCTAACACCGGATAAACCTACCGAACGCAAATCCACCAATGCTTTGAATTGTTTACCTACTAAATCCTGAATCGGAATTAACCCTTGGTCTGTAGATACTAGGGTATCCCCTGAATGACAAGGATTCAGTCCTAATCTCGCTAACCGATGTTCAAGTTCATCATTACTAATATTAGGATAGTGTTCTTGAAACCATTTTTTGGCGTTATCTTGTCCATAAGCTTTAAGGAAATCTCTCTTTATTTCTGGGGTTGAAACTAGATCGCGATTAGCACGAGCAACTGCTTCACCTGCCCACTGAATTGCACCTTCACCAGAATAAAATTGTTTTCTCACTGCCTCAACACATTCTTCTAATGTTGGTTTGTGGTGAAAAACATGGGTATGATTTGCCATTCGCAGAGCATCTCTTTCCGGATCGATACCCCAGTTACCATTTTCATCTTGTCGCCAGAGATTATCCTTCGCTACAGCAAAGAGGCGATCGCTACTATTGCCCTGGCGCATCCCGGCACTGTTCGCTACTAAAATTCCCTGACAAACAAATTCATGGATACTGGCAACTTCAATATCATAAGTTGATGCTTCTCTCACATCCATCTCAACTTTTTTCACTTTTACTGGAATCAAATCTGTGGCATCAGCGATAAAGTTCTTGACAATGCGAACCATCATATGCTTGCGATTATTCCAATCAAAAGTATTCACTAAAGGTTGAGCCATTTCCCTGGGAAACCCGTGATCGTGGAAAAATTTAGGTCGCTTACGTTTTTTGACTGGAAACTGAGTAGAGTAAGTCATCATTACTTTTTCTACTGCTTCAAAAGCACTCTCACCTACAGTTACTAACTCACCTTCCCATTTTCCTGTTCGCTTGCGCACCGAACCACACAATCTCGTGGTGATTCCTAAAGATGCGTATAATGCTTGCACCTGTTGCAGAAAATCTTGGTAAACTGAAGCTACGAGTACGCCCTGAGAATGACAACCATCTGCGTCTGCTAAACCTGCTAAATAAGCTTGACGAATTTCTGTTGTTCCCATCAGAATACAGTCAGGAATAACAATAGAAGTAAATGACTGTTTAAACTGTGAAAGATATTTATTCAGAATGCTGCTATTTAACTGAAGTTCATAAGCTTTGGTTTTACATTGTTCTGGGGTTCTCAGTGTATGTGTTTCCAAACCAAATTCTTGAGCAACATTAATCAGTCGTTCCAGAATTTCCAGACTATCCTGGTGGACTCGAAATCTGACTCGCGTTCCATCGGAAGCAACCGATCCATCTCCATGCAAATATCCTAGAAAATAAGCAACCTCATTGGTAAGAGCGGGTACTGTTATTGGTTTGGCATTATGGGAGGTGACGCCTTTCAACTCAGGGAGTTCGGTGGGAGTACCAGGTATTGCTTGAGGCACAAAAATCAAGCGATCGCCCTCTTGCAAGTCTTGAGCTTTTATCATTTTATAGTTACCATACAAGTCTTGTAGCACGGCAACTTTATGATCGGCAGTACATTCAAAATATCCGTCTTCTGTTTGAATTCGACATAAAGACTGAGTACCCTGAACGAAGAAATTTGTTACAGGATAAAATCCTTTGCTGGTTAATACGCGATCGCCAATCCGGATTTTTTCAATGGGTACTAACCCTGATGCTGTATGTACTAAAGCACCTTCAGGTAAACAGCGGCGAATATTGCCAGCGACGATCGTGACTGCTGCTTCATCAATTAGCAGACAACACTCCACAGAATTTAATTGTCGCCCAATTGCTTGATTTAAAATATTCCCACAACGTTGATACAATTCTGGCAATTTTACCGGGTTGGCAACACCACCAAATCCTTTTAAAGGTTCTCCTGCAGCTCTAACATCGCTCAAATCAATAATGACTTTGACTTCACCGGAAAATCGTTCATCAGTTGACAATTCTAACAATGCCTGATATGAACCTACCCAACCTTGACGACTGTCTCCAACATAAATTTCTACCTCGTCTCCATCGAATTTTAGTTCTGTGAACTCCCGACGTAATTCAGCAGCAGTAGAACCAATTTCACCCCGCAATGTCAGATTTAAGTGATTTCTAATTGGTGGCAGTTGATTTATATAATCTCCTTCTAATACTGCTCCGGTACCGCAACCCATCATTGCTAAGTCCATTAATAGACCAAAGGCACGCCAGTCCATTATATTTGTGGAGGAACAATTGTAGGCCCCGGAAAAATTTTGGGGTTGTGTAATCCATTCTGTGCCCCCTACCCACAACCAACGGCCAGAGGACATGGCTTTTAGTTGACTCTGCATCCGATACAGTAAGTCTGTTTCTTCAGGGGTAAGTTGGCCTAACTTTCTTAGGCCATTAATTGTGCGATCGCATACTTCTACCCAAGTCTCACGGCCATTTTCTGTTTTACGGCTATAAGTTCGATAAAATACTGGATTTGCTGTAGGTGCTGTTTCTGGAAATTCGCCCTGATTTACTCTTTCTAGTTCTCGTACCATTTATAAAATAGAATTTTTGGGAAATTAAGTGACAAACTATGAGTGTAGCGCGATTTTTTATATATAGCGTAAAAGTACTGACAATTTTCACCTTTAACTCTATATCTTGATTGAGATTCCTAATATTTCAACTTTTTTTAACTAACTATCAGAAATTCTATATTGGGCAACAATGGGTCTTGAATAACTCCTACTCCTTGGAAGTCCCACCTTTTTAATATTGTTTTTAACTGAGTAGCTGGAATAGATTCAATGGTGAAGCGATCGCTCAAATCTGGGGCGTGGGTATTTAGGTAGCTGTAGGCATCAAAATCTTCCTGAAATAATAATAAGAATTTTACAGCCTCATCTGGATTTGGATTGGCACTAATATAACTACCATCAACTTTAGAACGGATTGACATACTCCCGGCATCAAATAACAGTAACGCAATGCGGGATTCTCATCATTGATGATTCTACGCTCACAGAGATGACTTAGATGGGCAATATTACTATTACCTCTCCCAGAGGTCCGACTCTCCCGTAGCTTTTGGGTCTCCCCCAGATTCCGAGTGTCCCTCGGTACTGTTTACTATTGCTCCTAGCATTTCTAAACCTTTAGCTAAAATGTTCCTTGCTGCATTGTGGTCTCTATCGGCAATATAACCACAATGCGGACATTTGTGAGTCCTAACAGACAAAGATTTTTTAACAGTCTGACCACAATTTGAACAATTTTGAGATGTGAAATGTGGAGGCACTGCTATGGAAGCAATTCCATGCAACTTAGCATAGTATTCTAACCATTGTGTGAACTGATACCAACTTGCATCAGATATAGATTTAGCTAAGTGATGATTTTTAACTAGGTTAGCAATCTTCAAATCCTCGTATACTACCAAATCGTGAGATTGGATTAACGCCCGTGCAGTCTTTACTGCATGGTCTTTACGCTGTCTACTGATTTTGAGATGCTGTCTGGCTAATTGCTTTCTGGCTTTGTGGTAGTTATTTGATTGTGGCTTTTTACCTTTTTCGTGGCGACGCGATACTTTCCGTTGTAGCTTTTTTAGTCGTTTTTCCGACTTTCTCAAATATTTAGGATTTTCTACAGCATTACCATCACTATCAGTGTAAAAGGCATTTAAACCTAAATCTATTCCTACTACATTGCCTTGAAAATTATGAGTTTCTTTTCTCTCTACATTTACTAGAAATTGACAATAATATCCATCAGCTCGTCTGACAACTCTGACACGACTTATTTGTTGTTCTGAATACCAGACTAAATCGCGACTTGTCCACAATTCAAATACACCTGCTTTAAAACCATCTTTAAATTCAATTTTCTTTCTGTCTGAGGATAGCTTATAACCAGTTGTTTTATACTCTACTGAACGGGTGAACTTCTTGAATTTTGGGTAGCCTCTCTTGGTGCGCGTTCCCTTGCGACTGTCGTCGTCGCGGGGTCGCACCGCCTTTTTACCTGGTAATTTCAGTCTACAATTTTTGTAGAATCGTTGTATTGATTGCCATGTTCTATCGGCTGATGCTTGTCTTGCTTGAGAGTTTAACTTTTTCACCCAAGGAAAATTACTATCCTTTGCTAGTACAGAACAAAGCTTTTGTAAGTCATTGCGTTTGACATCTTTATTATCCATCCAATAGCGCAAGCAACTGTTTCTGATGAATTGACCTGTGAGAATCATTTCATCTAAAACTTTGTACTGATTTTGACTGCCTTTCAATTTGGCCTCAATTACTAGCACTCGCGCTTTGTTAATTCCTTGATTACATTGATTATTATAACTAAATTTACCTAAAATGTATACTGGATAAACTATTAATATTTGTGTATCATTATGACATCGAATCATAATTATACACCCATCATTCATCCAGACACGCGCATCTCGCGATTATAGTGCTGGCCTTCTGATGCGTTTAGGTAAATAATAAACTTGGGATAACATCTCAAAATTCAAAATTTGTTATATGAAATACTAAAATTTTGGTATACTTAGCCAGTCCACAATCCGAGCTTTTGCTTAATGGGTTACACTACTTATACCAAGATATGACATCTTTTTCAATTGTTATTCCTGCTCAAAAGGATCTTACTCAAGACCAAGAGTTTTTTATTCTGGAAGAAAATGGTATAACTCAGGAATTAAAAATCCATGACTATGACAAAATTTTCTCAGTGCCAGGATTATATGAAGAGCTATTAATGAATAAGCTTCAATGTAATTCTCCCAGGGTTTGAAACTGTAACTTAATTGTTGGACAGAGTTACCCATTGCTACTCATTTTTGGGTAGCTGTTGTCTGGCCGTCCGCTCTCTGGAGACATCACTTAAGCTGTTTGCTCTAATCTAACTGTTTTTTGATCACCACTGGATAGCTGTTCGGGTCAAAATAATAGTCAATCTACGTTTTAGCTCATTAGAGATTTTGGGCCAGGGGGATTGACAAGTTTAATTATACTCATATATCATCGTCAAAGTGACAGATTTGAGATGTCGAATCAAATGCAGTTAGTTGAGAAACACATAATTAACCGACAGCATAAATTTTGGTTTGAATGTGACTATTTAGCATGGCAATCCAAGAATCTTTATAACTCGGCTAATTATGTCCAGCGTCAATATTTCTTTGTAACTCAGAAGTATTACAACTCCATTGATATTTACCATCAAACTAAGAACTTAGAAGCTTATCGATACCTACCCACTAAGGTTAGTAAACAGATTGTTCGTCGAGTTTCTGAAGCTTGGAAAGGTTGGTTGGCAGCTCTAAAAGATTGGTCACAAAATCCGGAAAAATATTTAGGTAAACCTAAAATTCCAGGATACAAGCATAAAGAACGTGGTAGGAATGTTGTGATTTATCCAATAGATGCCATATCCAAACCACTGCTAGCTCAAGGTATTGTCAAGCTGTCTCAGACTAATATTAAGTTGACGACTCAGGCTAAGAATATCAACCAAGTACGCATTGTTCCTAAACTTGACCACTATGTGATTGAAATTGTTTACAAAGTTAATGAACCAGAAAAATTTGATGGTAAATATGTTGCTGGTATAGACCTGGGTTTAAACAATTTGATGGCTATAACATCCAATCATCCCGGTATTAGACCGCTGTTGATTAATGGTAGACCATTGAAAAGTCTTAACCAATACTTCAATAAGAGATTAGCCAAAGCATCATCAATCGAGGCGATTAGGCAAGTTAAACAGCTAAATAGCAAGCGAGATAGAAGGATTGATAACTACCTTCATACTGTGAGTCGTAGAGTTATTGATTGGTGTCAGTTAAATGAGATTGGTCAATTAATTATTGGTAATAATCAAGGATGGAAACAAAATATCAACATTGGTAAAAAGAATAATCAAGACTTTACCAAGATTCCTCATGCCAAACTGATTAGCTTGTTGAAATACAAAGCACAACTAGCAGGTATTGAAGTAGTTCTAACTGAGGAGAGCTACACATCCATTGCAAGTGCTTTGTCTGGTGATGATTTACCTGTTTACCAGGGTACAACAGAAGTAAAAGCTGTGTTTAGTGGTAAACGAGTCAAACGTGGTTTATACAAAACTTCCACTGGTAGAATCATAAATGCCGATATCAATGGAAGCATGAACATTGTCCGAAAAGTAATTCCCAATGCTTTTGAGGGAATAGAGGGATTGCCGTTTATCCCTGTAGTTTTAGACCTTTGGACTAAGATTACAAACGTATATGTCTAATTATGTCTACCTTTGGGTAGCTTTGTCTAGATTTATACGAGCGGTAGACCAAACGCATCTAAATTTTGGAAGCTTTTATAGTTAAAGTTTATCTCAAGGTTGCCATAATCGGTGTGAGCCACTCCCCTACTCTCTGCCCTATCCGTACATCCGTGCCATAATCGGTGTGAGCCACTCCCCTACTCTCTGCCCTATCCGTACATCCGTGCCATAATCGGTGTGNAAATGTAATGCGGTATAACGCCGAATCTTCAAAGTTGGCGGCAGACTCCAACATGGTATGAAGATTTAGTGTTTCAGGTAAGAGTTAATGGAGATGGAGCGATCGCTAACTTAGAACCCATGAATGAACCTGCACAATATTATCGTCAACAAACACCTTTACCCAAGTTGTTAAATACTGCTAATTCTGAAGTTACGAGTCAGAAACAGTCTTTTGCAATATTCCGGGTAGTGATGACACCGACAGGGGTACTTGAGGTTAGTCCTTGGAGTGGTTGGTAATTTCAGTTATCAGTTATCAGTTATCAGTACCTCTGTCTGTTTGCGCAGCATGACCTAGGAAAGCCAGAGGCTTAATACTGAATCGAAATTTTTTCATCCCCTTAAAAGGGGAGGCTTTAGACCCTATTTTTTGGTAAAAAAGCAGTCAGTAGTCAGCGATCGATAGACTTTTTGTGAGACTCCAGTCATATCAAATCTGGTTAATTGCATATAGAATCTGGGACACCCTATCTCCGTGTCTCCGTGTCTCCCCTTCTCCGTGTCCTCAAGGACACCCTATCTCCGTGTCTCCGTGTCTCCCCCTCTCCGTGTCCTCAAGAACACCCTATCTCCGTGTCTCCGTGTCTCCCCCTCTCCGTGTCCTCAAGGACACCCTATCTCCGCGTCTCCGTGTCTCCCCTTCTCCGTGTCCTCAAGAACCCCCTACTCCCCACACTTCCCACACTCCCTTGGAGGAACTGGGTCATAACCACCGGGATGAAAAGGATGACAACGTAAAATTCGCATAACTGCCATTCTACCACCTTTAAAAATCCCAAATCTTTCTATCGCTTCCATCGCATATTCTGAGCAAGTAGGTTGAAAACGACAAGATGGAGGTAACATTGGTGAAATGAAAATTTTGTAGCCTTTAATTAATTTAATTAGTAATACTTTCATATTTTTAATCCCGCATTAGCAAAATATTTTTGGAAGGTTGCTCAAAATCTCTGTGACAAAAATGGCGTTGCATAGATGTAGAATGTGGGTTTAATAGTTTTGTGGAATGGGCATCTTGCCTGTTCCTGTTCACCACCTAACTTATATTCATCCCACCTCTAAACAATATCCAAAATAACTTCTGACTTCTGACTTTTGACTTTTGACTTTATAATGTCATGGTCTCTTTTTTAGTTAAACACATCGCTATTCCCTTTTCATAGTAAGCAGCCTCGTTAATAAAAACTGGCCATGTAGGAGTTTCTTCTTCATAATAAATTGTTTCACCATCAAAGGTTAAAAAAATTGGCTCCCCTGGAGTTAATTGTTGATAATCTCTCCCTTGTAACTGAGGATGAATCATTGCTGTTATTTCTCCATCCTCAGTCTTAGGATAATCTACAACTTTGAGATGTTTATAGACTGTAATATCCTGATTAATTAGATTCAATTTACCTTCATTGAAATTTTCGATAAAATCTAAACTTCTCTGAACTAATCTTTCTGTTTTCTGAAATAAATCTGCTTTGAGAGTACCTTGAGCGATCGGACCTACTTCAATACCAAAATTTAATTCACAAATAGAATTTACAAAAGCATTTTCTTCTCCTGGATTAATCCAGCTATATACTCTAACATCTGGTTCAACTGAACTTAAATAAGCAGCAATTTTGAGATTAAAGGGATGATTATTCACTAAAACTATAGTTAATCCCATGTTAGCAGTAGTAGTATGCAAATCCAATATCAAATCAAATTTCGGATTACCTTTAGGTCCTAGCATTTGATTAATAAACTTTGCCCTAGTCTCTTCATAATTAGTCTTGTTTTGATTTTCTAAATCTTGGAGTTTAAAGCAACGATTTAAGTCAGTATCAACGTACCTTCTCACCAACTCAAATGCTTGAGGATTAGCAAATAATGTTTGAGTTTCAAAATTAGTTCTACTAATCAAGTCAGGAAAATTTTCAAACTTTTTAACAAGATATATACCTGTAAATTCATTACCGTGGGTTCCACCAACAATTGCCACTTTATTAATTTTTTCCATTCTGATAAATCCCCTGCAAAAATATAAGTCAAAAGTAAGAAGTCAAAAGTAAGAAGTCAAAAGTTAAAAGTCAAAAGTTAAAAGTTAAAAGTAAGAATTAAGAAGTAAGAGAAGTAAGAAGTAAGAAGAAAATTATATAGCAATCCTAAATAGGTCGTGACAAATCAAAAAGTAAATAAAAAAACTGACACTCTTACCTGTTCCCTGTTCCCTGTTCCCTGTTCCCTAAAAAGCAGTAAGATTTTTGACACGAATAAAATAGGATTGCTATAGTGGTCAATAGAAGTCAATAATTCAGCAAGTATTTATGCTTAATATTTAACTGAAAATTTGACTTTTGAGAAGTAATTTATACAGTATAAATATTTACCAATAATAGGAATTGTATACTACTTTTAATGTTACAAATTGACGTGCGGAATGTAGGATTGATGATTACTCAATTAAATTATCAATATTTGACTAAGCAACTGATATTTTAAACTTTATCTATATTCTTCTTCCTCTCTTAGTGAGCATTCCCCTGCGTCTGACACCGACGGGTGGCCACTGCTTCTAACTTCTTTCTTCTTCAATCAATTCAGTATCTTCTAAAATTAATTCAGATTCTTCAGAAACTATACTAGGTTGATTCTTATAAAAAGTCTCTAGACTATGGCTATCGCCTACATAACGCCAATGCCAAGGTTCATAACCAATATCTTTTTCATCATCAGCAGGTATCATTTCAAAGCTAAAATAAGCAGCATAATTTTGTAGCCATTGAAAAGCTGCTGTCTTTTCAAATTCTACATTTTGGTTAGTTGCCGGTGCATTAGCATCTCCAATATCAACAGCATAACCTGTTACATATTCCCCATAACTTAAAGGTGAAATTTTATTTGCATTATTTGCAGAATTATCTTCAATATTATTAGTATTACTCGCCCAATCTTTTAACTCAGACTTAGACTGAAATCCTCTCAAAACTACTAAATTAATACCATCATTTCTCGCAGCATCAAGCATTTTTTGAAAATTTTTCACTGCATTTATTTGCAATCTAATATCACTATCATAAGTTATATACTCTAATTCCATTTCTGATACTTGTGAGTAAGGAAAATCTAATAAAGTATCTTTTTTTAGTTCATTTATCGGAGTTTCATTCGCAGAAGATGTGGCTACAGTATTTGCATTATCAACTTCAGTTTGAGTTGATGAAGCATTAACTTGATTGAAATTAGATTGAAGTTGTAATCCCAGACTAACTGCTCCCACAACTATAACTATTCCCATCCAACTCCACATCCATTTTTTGCTTTGAGACTGAGTTGAGATAATTTCTTCATCTTTTTGAGGATCTCGTACTGCTTCGGGAATGTCATCCACAACAGTTTCTTGGACTAATGATAAATTTTCTGACAGACTTTCGTTGTGCAAAGTTCGACTCCTGTTAGTGAATTTCAAAGTCGTTTCTTACTTTAATCAGTAAAAACTTAAAAGTAAACACGATTAAACCTTAGCATCAAGAAATAATCTTATATGGGCAAAGGCCACAGTCAGCATAAGGACTAATATCATGTCCGGATAATCAGTTATAAAAAAACCTTTTCCCTTCTAACCTTTTCTTTCCTTCTGCCTTTTCCCCCCTTTCAAAGCTATCCATGATCAGCAAAATTATTTACAAAAGTGTATAATGCCTATTATCAAAAGCTTACGAGCATTTTGTTGGTTTTACTGATTTGACAAATTGACTAACTTGTGTACTCCTAAAAGCTGTTTTTTGTCGTTGCGATCGCAACGACACTAGGAGCTTTCAGACTTCCAAACATCAAATGATATTTTTGTCAAGTTTTATGTTAAGAAAGATGTTTATAAAGCATAGCTTTCAAAGGGGGGTAGGGGGGATACATAGCTGCCTTACCTCCTCCAAAGTGTAACTATTCAACCGGACATGATATAATACCATTTCTCAAAAACTTTTCAACCCGTATCTTGAGTAGGGGAGTGGGGAACCCACCCCTACTACCAGGAGGGGAAGTAAACATCAGAATAATTAGGGCTTGCTGATTAAATCTCAAAGTATTGACTGATATTGGTTTCAGCCTTATTTTGGCCTTTAAAAAGTGCAAGCTTTTCGGTCTAAAAAGCTCATGCATGCTAGTATTTTAGGATGATTATGGCAGAAAAATTATTCTTACAAAACTTAGCTCCTACCTCATCTAAATTCCCATTTCTCCTGTCTCCTGTCTCCTGTCTCCTGTCTCCTACCCTCACCCATAAGACTTTTTCAGCAAACCCTAATTAGCATTTATTCCTTCCTTTTTTCCTCCTGTACGTCGCCCTAACTACGGCCCTTAGCCAACTTCTGACTTCTGAGTCCTTTCTCATCCTATCTGAGAATTATTTCTGCAAAACGATTATTATATAACAGTCGAAACAAAGAGCACGGACATTTATAAAGGTTCAGACAAGCGTCAGGGATTACTTTTGACTTTTGACTTTTGACTTTTGCCTTGGGTGGAGCGCTATATCTGGACCTAAAGGAATAATTCCACCAGGGTTAAGAGGAAAAAGATTACCATAATAATCTCGTTTAACTGCTTCTAAATTACAAGTATTTGCTATGCCAGGAAGTTGATATAAATTTTGTAGATAAGCACTTAAATATTGATAATCCTGAATTCGCCGCAAGTTACACTTAAATAAACCATAGTAAACAACATCAAACCGGAATAATGTAGTAAACAAACGTACATCTGTTAATGTTACTGTCTCGCCACAAAGATACTTACTGGCCGAAAGTGTATTGTCAATTTCATCTAAAGTAGTAAATAGTTCCTGACAAGCCTTTTCATAAGCTTCCTGAGTTTGGGCAAACCCACAACGATAAACTCCATTATTAACTGCGTGGTAAATTCTGTCATTCCACTGGTCTATTTTGGTTTTTAATTTTTCTGGATAAAGGTCAAGATCAGGATTTTTGGCAAACTGATTAAATTCAGCATTGAGCATCACAATAATATCTGCACTCTCATTATTCACAATAGTTTTTGTTTGCTCATCCCATAGCACAGGTACAGTGGCGCGTCCATTATAACCAGGCCTTGCTAAATTATATAATTCCGGTAGAGTAAAACATCCTTCCTGTTCCTCTTCCAATACCCAGATACCTCGATCGCCTGCTGGAGAAACAATAGTTACTGGAATAGCATCTTCCAAACCTTTGAGCGATCGAACCACTAGAGTTCGATGTGCCCAGGGACAACCAAACCCAACAAATAGACGATAGCGTTTAGTAGCTGGTTGATATTTGTTTTCTGTTTGTATCCCTACTGTTTCTCTAAATAAACTAGCAGGGCGAATGTATTCTCCTGAATTATTGCGTGGGGCAAGTCTCGACATCATTATTTGCCACAAGCTTGTCCAAACCCATTTTCCTAATTTTATTGTCAGAGAAGGTGGAAGTGATTTGCGTTTGTTAACCATTTGTTTTTTTGAATTTAATTAAGTCAACAGTTATAGCAAGGAACGAGTATAAAAATTTTACCGACTCCCGGACAAATTCAACAGATTCAAAATATTCAAAATATTGGCAAGGCGTCTGTACATCCGTGGCCTAATCCCCGTTTGCAGACTATCAACTCATCCCATCAGTCAATCCGTACATCCGTGGCCTAATCCCCGTTTGCCCTATTCTCCCAATCCTAATATTTTTAACAAAAAAACCCCCTACTAAAAGCAGGAGGCTTAACTTAATCTAACCTACTAAACCAGAGTTCAGCTAATCTCAAGAAATTAACCAAACTTACCAGCAGTAGATGCTATTAAGAAGGCAGCGTAGGTGAGGACAAAGCCTACTGTGAAGTGGGCTAAACCTACCACACGAGCTTGAACGATAGAAAGAGCAACAGGCTTATCCTTCCAGCGAACTAGGTTAGCTAGAGGAGTACGCTCATGTGCCCAAACAATAGTTTCAATTAGCTCTTGCCAATAACCACGCCAAGAGATGAGGAACATGAAACCAGTTGCCCAAACTAGGTGTCCAAATAGGAACATCCAAGCCCAAACAGACAGGTTATTAGTTCCATAAGGGTTATAACCGTTAATTAACTGGGAAGAGTTCAACCACAGATAATCACGGAACCAACCCATTAAATAGGTAGAAGATTCGTTGAACTGAGCAACGTTACCTTGCCAAACAGATAGATGTTTCCAGTGCCAGTAGAACGTTAGCCACGCAATAGTGTTCAACATCCAGAACATAGATAGGTAGAAGGAGTCCCAAGCAGAGATATCACAAGTACCACCACGACCAGGGCCATCGCAAGGGAATGCGTAACCGAAGTCTTTCTTGTCTGGCATCAATTTAGAACCACGAGCATCCAAAGCACCTTTAACTAAAATCAAGGTAGTTGTATGCAAACCTAGAGCGATCGCATGGTGTACCAAGAAATCGCCAGGGCCAATGGTTAAGAATAGAGAGTTAGTACCACTGTTGATAGCATCTAACCAGCCTGGTAACCATACAGCACCAGCATTGGCAGAAAGACTATCAGAGTTAGCCAACAGCACATCCATGCCGTATAAAGCTTTCCCGGAAGCAGCTTGAACGAACTGAGCAAATACTGGTTCGATCAAGATTTGCTTTTCAGGAGTACCAAAAGCAACCACTACATCATTGTGGACATAAAGACCGAGAGTGTGGAAGCCTAAGAATAGAGAGACCCAGCTCAAGTGAGAGATGATTGCCTCTTTGTGCTGTAATACACGATCCAGCACGTTGCCTTTGTTTTGCTGAGAATCGTAATCCCGTACTAGGAAAATAGCACCGTGAGCAAATGCACCTACCATAATGAAACCAGCAATATACTGGTGGTGGGTGTAAAGTGCTGCCATTGTTGTATAATCCCTGGCAATAAAAGCATAAGGAGGCAAAGCATACATATGCTGTGCTACCAAGGAAGTGATTACACCCAGAGAAGCTAATGCTAAAGCTAACTGGAAGTGTAGAGAGTTGTTGAGAGTTTCATACAACCCTTGGTGAGGTAGGTTAAACTGACCCTCACTCTTACCACCTACTAAACCAGCTTTGGAGTCCAGCATTTCTTTGATGCTGTGACCAATACCAAAGTTAGTCCGGTACATATGACCAGCTACGATAAAGATTACTGCGATCGCCAAGTGGTGATGAGCCATGTCAGTCAACCACAGTGACTCAGTTTGAGGATGGAAACCACCCAAGAAAGTCAGAATTGCAGTTCCTGCACCTTCGGAAGTACCAAACACATGGCTGGCAGTATCAGGATTTTGAGCATAAACGCCCCAGTTTCCTGTAAAGAAGGGAGCTAAACCTGCTGGGTGAGGCATAGTTGTCAGGAAGTTATCCCAACCAACGTGCTGTCCGCGAGATTCTGGAATTGCAACGTGAACCAAGTGACCAGTCCAAGCCAAGGAACTAACACCGAATAGACCTGCCAAGTGGTGATTGAGGCGGGATTCAGCATTTTTGAACCAAGATAAAGCAGGACGGAACTTGGGCTGGAGGTGTAACCAACCAGCGAACAGCATGATGGATGCCAAGATCAGGAGGAATATAGAACCCTGATATAGGTCTCCATTTGTTCTCATGCCGATGGTGTACCACCAGTGGTAAACACCAGAATATGCTATATTTACTGGGTTAGAGGCACCTGCTTGAGTGAAAGCATCTACTGCAGGTTGACCGAATTGAGGGTCCCAAATCGCATGGGCGATTGGACGTATATTCAGAGGATCTTTAATCCACTGTTCAAAGTTTCCTTGCCAGGCAACGTGGAATAAGCTACCGGATGTCCAGAGGAAAATGATTGCTAGATGGCCGAAGTGAGAGGCAAAAATCTTTTGGTAAAGATTTTCCTCAGTCATACCATCATGGGTCTCAAAGTCGTGAGCTGTAGCTATCCCGTACCAGATCCGACGGGTGGTTGGATCTTGTGCCAGGTCTTGACTAAATTTTGGGAATTTTGTGGCCATAAATGTTTTATCTAAATGTCTCGAGTGTCTTTGAGAATCTTAGATTGATGTTGGGGATTGAGGATAATTCAATCCCCAAGGAAGAATCTTAAAACGCTATTGCATTCTTATCCTACTGAAATTATTCGAGCCAGGAAGAATGCCCAGGTTGTGGCAATTCCGCCCAGGAGATAGTGAGCTACCCCCACTGCCCGACCTTGAACGATACTTAGAGCGCGTGGCTGAATTGCTGGAGCTACCTTTAACTTATTATGAGCCCAAACTATAGACTCGATCAACTCTTGCCAGTAGCCACGACCACTGAACAAGAACATTAAGCTAAATGCCCAAACAAAGTGTGCAGCTAAGAACATCAAACCATAGGCAGACAGAGCTGAACCGTAGGATGTAATTACATTTGAGGCTTGCGCCCAAAGGAAGTCACGCAACCAACCGTTAATGGTAATTGCACTTTGTGCAAAGTTGCCATAAGTTATATGATCTACTGTACCGTCCGCGTATACTGTTCCCCAAACATCTGACTGCATCTTCCAGCTAAAGTGGAAAATCACAATTGACAGTGAGTTGTACATCCAGAACAGACCTAAGAACACATGGTCCCAACCAGAAACTTGGCAAGTACCACCACGACCTGGACCGTCGCAAGGGAATCGGAAGCCTAGTTCACTCTTATCAGGAATTAGACGAGAGCTACGGGCATAAAGTACGCCTTTGAGAAGAATTAAAGCTGTAACGTGAATGGTGAAAGCATGGATATGGTGAACCATAAAGTCCGCTGTACCCAAAGCTATTGGCATCATTGCTACTTTGCCACCTACTGCTACAACATCACCACCGAAAGCTGGGCTAACAGATGCTAAAGCATTAGGAGCAGTATTGCCAGGAGCCATCATATGGATATTTTGTACCCACTGAGCAAAGATTGGCTGTAGTTGAATCCCGGTATCAGAGAACATATCCTGGGGACGGCCCAAGGCACGCATCGTATCATTGTGGACGTACAAGCCGAAGCTATGGAAGCCCAAGAATATACATACCCAGTTTAAGTGAGAGATAATCGCATCCCTGTGACGAATTACGCGGTCCAATAGGTTATTAACGTTCTTGGCTGGATCGTAATCCCGCACCATAAATATAGCAGCATGAGCTCCTGCTCCCACAATCAGGAACCCACCAATCCACACATGGTGTGTGAACAGAGATAACTGAGTTGCATAGTCAGTAGCTATATAAGGATAAGGTGGCATTGCATACATATGATGCGCCACAATGATGCTTAGGGAGCCCATCATTGCCAAATTAATGGCTAACTGAGCGTGCCAAGAGGTTGTCAGAATTTCATAAAGACCCTTGTGACCTTCTCCGGTTAATGGGCCTTTGTGACTCTCTAGAATTTCCTTCATGCTGTGACCAATGCCCCAGTTTGTCCGGTACATATGGCCAGCTACAATGAATAATACTGCTAATGCCAAGTGATGGTGAGCTGTGTCAGATAACCATAAGCCACCTGTCACAGGGTTTAAACCACCTTTGAAGGTCAAGAAGTCAGCGTACTCGCCCCAATTTAATGTGAAGAATGGAGTTAGACCTTTAGCAAAGCTAGGGTATAACTCTGCCATCAAGCTTTTATTAAAGAGAAACTCATGTGGCAGAGGAATATCCTTTGGTGCTACGCCAGAATCTAACAACTTGTTAATTGGTAGAGAAACGTGAATCTGGTGGCCAGCCCAAGACAAGCAACCTAGACCCAGTAAGCCTGCTAAGTGGTGGTTCATCATTGATTCCACATTCTGGAACCATTCCAACTTAGGAGCTTTCTTGTGATAATGGAACCAACCAGCAAACAGCATCAAGGCAGCCATTACCAAGGCACCGATCGCTGTGCAGTATAACTGGAACTCATTAGTTATACCGGAAGCACGCCACAATTGGAATAGACCAGAAGTTATCTGTATTCCGTGGAAACCACCGCCAACATCAGCATTTAAAATTCCTTGGCCAAAAACTGGCCATACGACCTGAGCACTTGGCTTAATACCTGTAGGATCTGTTAACCAAGCTTCATAGTTGGAAAATTTAGCGCCATGAAAATATGCGCCACTCAACCAGATAAATATTACGGCCAGATGGCCAAAGTGTGCGCTAAAGATTTTGCGCGATACGTCTTCTAAATCGCTGGTATGACTATCAAAGTCATGAGCGTCAGCGTGTAGGTTCCAAATCCAAGTAGTTGTTTTTGGTCCTTTGGATAGACTCCGGTCAAAGTGACCTGGTTTGCCCCACTTTTCAAATGATGTGGGTACAGGGTCCTTATCTACGGTTACTTTTACCTTTGCCTCGCGCTCTGGAGGACTTATGGTCATGAAGACTCTCCTCTCTGAAAGAAACTTAACTTAACTATTGATGTTGTTAACATTGATAACATTTGTAACGAATTATCAATATTTTTGGCAAATTTACAGACTTTAGCTGTCTTTTGCAGGAATGCAACATCACACTCCTTAGGTTATGCCAATAAGTATATAAGACTTTGGCTAAACTCTCTCAAATACATAAATATTCGATTTTATCGATATGTAAATGAAAGTTCTTTAGGAGATTATAGACTTGCTTAACGAGTATAAGTTGTATGTTTACAATTATTAAAATTTCTTTAGAGCAACCTAATTAGGTATTGTTGCTGGTTTAATAGTTAAGGGGAAAAAGTCAAGACTTATTACGATAAAATTTACAATTATTAACAATAATTTTATTGTTAACATAACTTAATTATTTATTGTGGCCTAATTTCACGGTATATAGAAAAAATTAAGACTTAATTTTAATTATTAGTAAAGTTGACAATTCTCTAAAGTTAACTATTCTGTAAAAACTTTAAATTTGACTAGACAACTAGACCCCATGAACTTTTTTACATTTTGATAAGCTCTACAAATATATGTCTAGTCTAATTATCGAAAAACGAAAAAATTATAGTTAATCCCCATCAATAGCAAAAATATTGATTTTAATGAGAAAATCATCATAAACAACAGAAAAACTGAGAAAAGAAATATCAATGTCAACTCTCAATTTATAGGAGTATAGTCCGTGTTTAATATAAACTTGCCAAGAATATACGGCAGTCTTATTTTGGTTTTACAGAAAATATCCTCAAAAAGGTACATCAGTAGTATGCATCGCCCACAAATGTACCTATTAGGACATCAAGAGAGGAAACAGAAAACAAAGATAAGAATTTTAGACTCTTTATCAGGAAAGGCAGAGGGCAAGAGCCAGGAGGCAGAAGGGAATTTTTCCTCCTATCCTCTGCCCATTACCGAAGGGAACAAGGGTATAAAACCCCACAGTCTACATGGTTTCTACAATTGGTTGGGGTTTTATACCCTAACCAATTGTTCCTTCTGCCCTCTGCCCTCTGCCTTCTGCCTTCGTTTATCTATTTTTGGATTTTTGAAAAATCGTCTAGACTTGCTATATCTAAGAAAATTATTAACGCTTCTAATAGTAGTAGTTTTAACTTCCGGTTTGGTCAGTTGTAGCGATCGCTTATCTGAACTATCTCAACTTAGCCAGGAAAAACCTGTAACGACTTCTAGTCCTAAAATATTGGAAGTTTCGCCACCAAAAATAATTCAACAACTGCGTCAGGCGATCGACATTTACAAACCACAAGTTACAATACAAAGTCCTCAAACAGACCAAATATTTGAAGACAATACTATTACAGTACAACTACAGGTGAAAGACCTACCAATATTCAAGTCAGAATTAGACTTAGGGCCTTATGTAGAAGTAATTTTAGACAACAAACCTTATAAAAAAATCTATGACCTAAATCAACCCCTGATTTTATCAGACTTAGAACCTGGTACTCATACTATCAGAGTTTTTGCTTGTCGTCCGTGGGATGAAAGTTTTAAGAATGAAGGTGCTTATGCTCAAACAACTTTTCACATTTTTACTAAAACCACGAATAATAATCCTGCTCCAAATTTACCACTATTAACTTACAATAGTCCCTTGGGTGACTATGGTGCGGAACCAATTTTGCTTGACTATTATCTTACCAATGCACCATCTCACTTACTGGCACAAGAAGATCCTGAAGATGAAATAGTTGATTGGCGTATTCGTGTTACGGTTAACGGAACCAGTTTTATTACCGATCAATGGCAGTCAATATATTTACAAGGGTTTCATCCAGGAAAAAATTGGATCGAGTTTGAATATATTGATGATGAGGGTAATGCTCTCAATGAGATTTATAATAGCACTATTGGTTTGATTAGTTACGAACCAGGTGGACAAGATACTCTCAGTAAAATCATTCAAGGAGAAATTTCACTTAAGGAAGCATATAGTATAGTTGACCCAGAATACATTTATGAGGAAACCCAACCAGAAGTAACTCCAGAATTAGAAATAGAGAATATTACTACTACTGAGTCAGAAGAAATTGAAGTAGAGGAAACATTAATTGCACCAGAAATAGAGAATATTACTACTACTGAGTCAGAAGAAATTGAAGTAGAGGAAACATTAATTGCGCCAGAAATAGAGAATATTACTACTACTGAGTCAGAAGAAATTGAAGTAGAGGAAACATTAATTGCGCCAGAAATAGAGAATATTACTACTACTGAGTCAGAAGAAATTGAAGTAGAGGAAACATTAATTGCGCCAGAAATAGAGAATATTACTACTACTGAGTCAGAAGAAATTGAAGTAGAGGAAACATTAATTGCACCAGAAATAGAGAATATTACTACTACTGAGTCAGAAGAAATTGAAGTAGAGGAAACATTAATTGCACCAGAAATAGAGGATATTACTACTACTGAGTCAGAAGAAATTGAAGTAGAGGAAACATTAATTGCACCAGAAATAGAGGATATTACTACTACTGAGTCAGAAGAAATTGAAGTAGAAGAAACATTAATTGCACCAGAAATAGAGGAAACTTTTACTGAAGAAGCAACCTCAAAAATAGAAACTACCGAAGCAAACGAACTACCAACAACAAAAGAAAAAATAGGTGAATTTGTGAATCGTGTTAGAGATAGATTTTTTGGTCTTATAAATAAAGTTACTGAAAAACAGAAAGCAACAACTCTAGACACAATAGAAAAACCAGATGTAGAAGAAAATTTCAATCCATCAGAAAAATCTGAAGTTAAAGATTCACTTCAGGAAAATGAATTTCCTAGTCTACCAGAAATAGTAGAGGAAGCACCAACACCAGAACCAGTAGAAAAACTGACTCCGCAAGAAACTTCTACTTTTACCCAAAATGTAGAAGAAAGTAATGAATTAGTAGAAACTCCTTCTGTTTCTATACCTGAAGTTGTAGAGGATTTTCCACAAGAAGATACTATTCCAGAATCAGAGCAAATTACCTCAGAAAAACCTGAAGAAGTTGTAAAACCTATTCCCACTGAAAGTGATGATTCTACTATTTCTATACCTGAAGTTGTAGAAGATTTTCCACTTGAAGATACTATTCCAGAATCAGAGCAAATTACCTCAGAAAAACCTGAAGAAGTTGTAGAACCTATTCCCACTGAAAGTGATGATTATACTATTTCTATACCTGAAGTTGTAGAAGATTTTCCACTTGAAGATACTATTCCAGAATCAGAGCAAATTACCTCAGAAAAACCTGAAGAAGTTGTAGAACCTATTCCCACTGAAAGTGATGATTATACTATTTCTATACCTGAAGTTGTAGAAGATTTTCCACTTGAAGATACTATTCCAGAATCAGAACAAATTACCGAGGCAAATTCTGAAACTGAAAGTGATGATTCTAATATATCTATACCTGAAGTTGTAGAAGATTTTCCACTTGAAGATACTATTCCAGAATCAGAGCAAATTACCTCAGAAAAACCTGAAGAAGTTGTAGAACCTATTCCCACTGAAAGTGATGATTCTACTATTTCTATACCTGAAGTTGTAGAAGATTTTCCACTTGAAGATAATATTCCAGAATCACCACAAATTACCGAGGCAAATTCTGAAACTGAAAGTGATGATTCTAATATATCTATACCTGAAGTTGTAGAAGATTTTCCACTTGAAGATACTATTCCAGAATCATCACAAATTACCGAGCCAAAATCTGAAGAATTTGTGGAATCTATGCCTACTGAAAGTGATGATTATATACAAGAAATTACTGAAGAAATTGAATCTGAAAATCATCTTGATTCTTCAGAACAGATAACAGAATAAATTTATATTGACAGTAATTTCAAGGTAAATAAACCACTTATAGAGATGTTGTATAAAACGCCTCTATAAGTGACAAATATCCAGTCTTAATAAGCCTTAATAACGTAAGCATTTCCTAGGTCATGCTGCGCAAATAGCCATTAGCAGTCAGCTAGAGGTACTGATATTATGTCCGGTTGAATAATTAGACTTTGGTGGAAGGGAGGCAGGAGGCAGGAGGCAGGAGGCAGAAGGTTTTCTCCCATTGTCACCTTAATTTCATACACAAACGATGCTACCGGACACAATATGATAACTTAAATGACCTTTCCCAAGAAAAAATTAATATCTGATAGCTAATCGCTGACGGCTAAATGCTTACTTAATAACTGTTATAATAAATAACTGTAGCTTTTGATTTACGCTTTTCCCAGTTAGCAATTTCCAGCAAAGGACGTTCGGTGAATTCTGTGACATAACCTATACATAAATAGGCGATTAATTCATTTTCTGGAGGAGCATTAAGAATAATTTTCACCTCTTTTTCATCTAAAATACTTACCCAACCCACACCTATATTTTCAGCTCTAGCCATCAACCACAAGTTTTGAATTGCCAGACAAACACTGTACGGTCCAACTTTATCCGTACTTGTTTGACCCATAACAGGATTAGGTGAGGGTTTATAGAACACAGCAATATTAACAGGAGTTATGGTAATTCCTTCCAATTGAAGCTGATTATAGAAAGGTTTATTTTTGAATATCTCTTTGGCTTTTTCATTTTCTTTTTCAAAAGATTTTTTGATTTGAGTTTTAATTGATGGGTCACGAATAATTACAAATTCCCATGGCTGAGAAAAACCTACTGAAGGAGCATTCAAAGCAGCGAATAGCAAGCGTTCGATTGTTGTATCAGGAATTTCTTGACTAATGAAATTTTCCCCAAATTCTGTTCGGCGATGAATAATAATATCTTTCAATATTTGACGTTCTTTTTCTGTAAACAATTTACCTTTCATGCAATTTACCTCCAAGAATTATGCGATATTTCTGATTTAAAAATCAATTATTTACTTAATATAGAATATCTAAGTTACTCTGAAATAGACTATCAAAAGTTTATCTAAATTTAATCATTGCTTCAGTAGCTTAGGAAACGCTATAATCTTTTTATAGGAATCCTAAATAATTTGTAAAAAATCTAAAAATATATAGAAACTCTGAAGCTCTTATTCTTGTTAGCGAATTCTAAAAGATTTTATATTGCAAAAAAAATAACTGCTATATACTTTTAAGCATACCTTGAAAAAAATTATAAAATCTGAGAAGTATTTGACTTGTGAATACACAACTAAACCAACAATTTAAATTTGATTCTATTGATGCTGCACTAGCAGATATTAAAGCAGGTAAGTCTGTAGTAGTAGTCGATGATGAACATCGAGAAAACGAAGGAGATGTAATTTGTGCAGCTCAATTTGCTACTCCAGACATGATTAACTTTATGGCAGTAGAAGCTAGAGGTCTAATTTGTCTGTCATTGACAGGCGATCGCCTTGACGAATTAGATATTCCACTTATGGTTACTAAAAATACTGACAGTAACCAAACAGCTTTTACTGTTAGTATTGATGCTTCCCCACAGTTGGGAGTTTCTACAGGTATCTCAGCAGAAGACCGAGCGCGTACTATTCAAGCTGTCATTAACCCTACTACCAAACCGGAAGATTTACGTCGCCCTGGTCATGTCTTCCCCATTCGAGCTAAAGAAGGAGGAGTATTAAAACGAGCAGGTCATACAGAAGCATCCGTTGACCTTGCAAGACTAGCAGGTTTATATCCGGCAGGGGTTATTTGTGAAATTCAAAACCCAAATGGTTCGATGGCAAGATTACCTGAATTAGTAGAATATGCTAAAACGCATAATCTTAGACTTATTAGTATTGCTGATATCATCAGTTACCGCCTCAGATACGATCGCTTTGTCTACCGAGAAGCTATTGCCAATTTACCTTCTCAATTTGGTGACTTTAAAATCTATGCTTATCGCAATACTCAAGATAACTCGGAACACATAGCTATTGTCAAAGGCAACCCAGAAGAATTTCAGGAAAAAGATGTGATGGTGCGGGTACATTCTGAGTGTTTGACGGGAGATGCTTTTGGTTCCCTCCGTTGTGACTGTCGAATGCAACTGCAAGCAGCGATGAAAATGATTGAAAATGCTGGTGCGGGAGTGGTCGTCTATTTGCGACAAGAGGGTAGGGGAATAGGTTTAATTAATAAAATGAAAGCTTATTCATTGCAAGATATGGGATTAGATACTGTGGAAGCTAATGAAAAATTAGGGTTTCCAGCAGATTTGCGCAACTATGGTGTGGGAGCACAAATATTACATGATTTGGGTGTGAAGAAAATTTGTTTGATTACAAATAATCCCCGGAAAATAGCAGGTTTAAATGGTTATGGAATTGAAGTAGTAGATCGGGTGCCTTTGTTAATTGAAACAACAGATTATAATTCTACTTATTTGGCGACTAAGGCGCAAAAATTAGGTCATATGTTGTTACGCAGTTATTTAGTGACAATTGCTATTGATTGGAATCATCAAAAAACAGAAGAAAAATTTGCCGATAATTCTTTGGTTAAAACTTTGAAATCTCCAGTTCAACAGCGCTATGAATATTTGGAAAAATTACGCAGTTTAATCAAAGAATATGATTTTCTGTTGCGGGAAGAAACTAGAGCAGTGGCAACAGCGGTTTTTGCTCAAGCACCTTTAATAGTTAATTTTGGTCTAGAAAAAGCAACATTAATTACATCTGAATGGTATCAACAATCAAATAATCCTTATTTGGAGGCGATCGCTAAAATATTAACAGAAATAGGCAAATGGCCGAATATTTTTAAATTGGAATTTCTCATTGCTTCTGGTTCCGATCCTATGACTACTTTACAAGTACAGCTCCAGCGTCAGAGTTTTAAAATTACTGAATTATTGACAGTGATGAAACATTTAGAAACACAAAAAATTTATAGTTTGAAAGTTTAGTGCTTTATTCAGTAGGGGAGTCGGGGAAAAATAAAAATCAAAATAATTAACAATAACTTGCTAATTGGTTTTTGAGAAATAGAGATTTATTTATTATAATAAAACAGATTTTTATCAACACAGGGGGAGGACATCACCTCTGTCTCAAACAAGTCAGGGTTTCCCAGACAGTTCGCGCGCTTTGTCGTGTCAGCGCCAACTCCGGGAAACCCATTAGCCAACTATACTTAAGGAGTTCAAAATGCCTCAAAACCTGACCAAAAATACCCCAGAAGCTCCAAAAATACAAAAACCGACGAAATGGTCCCAAGGACATCATAACGATGACCAAGCAACCACTCATCCGCAGTTCCAGCCCTTGACTGTAATGGAGCTGGAGGCTGTGTGTGGCGGCATCGGCGATGATCCGCCGCCGTCGCCCGCGCCGGCGGACCCAACTTATCCGCCGCCTGCGCCGGCGGACGCAACTTATGTGTATATACGTCCTATCTATTTGCCGCTTCCGTGAGGCGAGGCGTGGTAGTCGTGGAGGTGGCGGAGTGCGTGTGGACGCCCCTCCGTCGGTCGTGAAGTGGAGCGGAGTAGAGGATGCCGTGCTTGTATCGTGTTAGCCTGGTGGCTACTAGGTTTTTTATAACACTTGGTGGTCTTATGCTAGGAAGCCGAAAAAAGGCCAAATCCTAAAACCCCTAAAATCAAAGCTTTACAGAAGCTCAACCCAGACAAAGCGATACCTGGCACTTGTCTGTATCTACAAAATAAGGCTAAGGTGCAGATAAACGCCAAAAGAGTTGACATAATAATAACCAAGGTGTGTTAAAGCAACATTCCTGAGGCTTAACGCACTGTTTTTTTCAACCATTTTTTATAGTAAAGGAGTCTTTACTGTCCCTAGAAAGGAAAGAGAAAAAAACGAACCCTATCAATGATGAAACCTGAAAATGAGGCGATCGCTCTTTGATAAACAGAAATGGTAGAAATGTTATTGCGAGGGGGTGGGGAAAACTAGAAGTTCGATGGTCATCAATTTTAGCCCCCCGAAGCAATCCCCAAAGCTACGAGAGATTGCTTCGCTGTCGCTCGCAATGACGAGGTGGGATGGCAATGACGAGGTGGAAATGTCATTAGACATCTGGTTAAAATTAAAAATAGAATCAATTCTTATCCAGAAATTCTCAATTACTTCTTCCTGTTCCCTGTTCCCAGTTAAGTATTCCCTCTTTTCCGGAGAGGTCTATTTGAATCATATTTCAAACTATTTCTGGGTACAAATCTTTCCACTCCAAATTTATACTATTAATTAAATTAATTTTCTTCTGTCGAGAACCAGCTTTAATCTGTTTTTCACGAGCGATCGCTTCGGAAGGATTTTCATACATTTCAAAATAAACTAATTTATTAACATTATATTTTTTGGTAAATCCTTCTACTAATTTTGACTTGTGTTCATAAACTCTCTTGATTAAATCGTTGGTTACACCTGTATAAAGGACAGTATTACGCTTATTAGTCATTATGTAAATATAATATTCTTTTGTCATAAAGTATTGCTGAAAAAATGGGGGGTTTAATAATTATATAAAACAATCCCTTGTCATTCTCCTAAACTACTAGAGATTGCTTCGCTAACGCTCGCAATGACCAGGTGGAAATGTCATTGTCAGGGGAATGGGAAAGACGAGGTGAAAATGTCATGGCAAGGGGGTTGACAAAACTAAAAGTCTATGATCCCAATTTTAGCCCCCGCAATGACAAGGTGAAAAAGTCATTGCGAGGGGGTGGGAAAAACTAGAAGTCTATGATTCCAATTTTAGCCCCCCGAAGCAATCCCCGAAACTCCCAGAGATTGCTTCCCTTCGCTCCCAATAACGAGGTGGAAATGTTATTGTCAGGGGGATTGCAATGACGAGATGGAAATGTCTCTATCGAGGTGGTTGACAAAACTACAATTCCATGGTATAGAGTTTTGTCGAAGCAACCCCCAAAGCTCCCAGAGATTGCTTCCCGACCGTTGCAATGACGAGGTGAAAATGTCATTGTGAGGGGGATTGCAATGAGGAGGTGGAAATGTCATTTTGACTCCTGCTTAAAGCTATAGTAAAAAGAGTCAAACTTAATCTTTTTATCTATGAACCTTAAACGTAGAAAATTCCTTATTTTTCTAGGGGCTAGCGCAGGAACAATAGCCGTTAGTTCCTGTCAAAAACAATCATCTACTCCAGTAATTGAAGAATCCCCAATTAGTATAACTTCTAGTAACAATATTAATTTCCAACCAGTTAAAGGTCCAATGCCTTTAACAACGAGTAATCAAGAATTTGATATAGAAAATTATACTAATTACGAAGTAGTAGATGATTTAATAATTCCAGAAGGTTTTACTTACGATGTTATTGGGTCATGGGGTGACAAAATAGGTGATTCACGTTTTGGTTACAATAACGACTATCTTTCCTACATTGAAACAGGTGAAAATGAAGGATTGTTAACCATAAACTTTGAATATATTAGTCCTTTACCTTGGATAACAACTTATCAAAAAGTTATTGGTAAATCTTTGCCTTTTGCAGAATTAGCAGCAGCATTTAGACAGGTAAAAGAATCAGGAATTAATTATGCAGAATTACTTGAAGATTCCCTGAGACAAAATATTATGGCAACAGCTAAAGAAGCAATGATTGATATGGGAATAGGTGTAATTTCCATACGTCGCGAACCAGATGGAAAATGGATAAGAACAAATTCAAAATTTGACCGCAGAATAACAGGTATTTCAGGATTAGAAGACGGGCGTTATTTAAAATCAACAGGACCAGCAGTAGCAGTTTTTAAGAAAAAAGGCAAAGGTTATAACGATCAATTAGGCGATCGCATCATTGGTAGTTTTGCTAATTGTGCAGGTGGCACTACACCTTGGGGAACAGTATTTAGCGCCGAAGAAAATTTTCAAAATTATGTAGAAGAAGCAGTATATCCTGATGGTACTTCTATTGATCCTGCCAAAGAAAAATCTCTCTTTATTGGTGAAAGAGGAGTAGCGGGTCTGGGATGTGCATTTGGTTTAGCTGGTAATAAGTATGGTTGGATGGTAGAAGTAGATCCAGCAGATCCTAATGATTATGGTACAAAACATACTTGGTTAGGTCGTTATCGCCACGAAGCAGTTGGTATTAGGGTAGAAACTAATAAACCGTTAGTTTTTTATTCCGGGTGCGATCGCCGTAGTGGTCATCTATACAAATTTGTGAGTAAAGGTAGAGTGAAAAACCCCACTGATAAAGCTAACTCTCAACTTTTGACAGACGGGATGTTGTATGGCGCTAAATTTAATCCTGATGGTACAGGTAGTTGGATTTCCCTGGAAGCTGATACTCCCGTGAATCCAGATTTACCAGAAGTCCACTTTAACAATATGATTAATCTACCCCAAAGACCTGATGGTGGTAGCTTCAAAGCCATAACTGCTCAAGAAGTGGAAAGGTTTAAACAGAAATATAAAACTCTGGGGGACCTGTATAAAGGTAATGCTGAACAGAAACAAGGAGCTATTCTCATTGATGCTCATCTAGCTGCTAATGCTGCTGGCGTTACTTGTGCAGCACGTCCCGAAGATACTCAGGTAGATAAAAATGGTAATTTATTTATTGCCTTTACCTCTGGATCTCCCAGTAAATCTGATGGTAGTCCAGACAAACGTATATTTAAAGGTCTGGATGGTGAAGCTTACGAGTTTGGTTGGATTATGCGCTTGACTGAGGATGATAATCAACCAGATGCTATGACATTTAGTTGGGAAATGTTTGCTACTGGGGGCGAACCTATGGAGGATGGACTAGGATTTTCTAATCCTGACAATTTAGAATTTGATGAACAGGGTAATCTGTGGATGGTGACAGATATTAGTACCAGTAAGCATAATAAAACAGTGCCTATGAATCGAGTGGGTCAAGATGGTAAACCTATAGACCAACCTACTCTTTGTGGTTTATTTGGTAATAATTCTATCTGGTATCTTCCCACTTCTGGCCCTAATGCTGGAGAAGCTTATTTATTTGGAATAGCACCAACAGAGAGTGAAACTTGTGGGCCTTTCTTTACCAAAGACCAGAAAACTTTGTTTCTAGCTATTCAACATCCAGGAGAATATAACGGCATTCGTCAGAACATGGCTTCAGAAATTCGTCAGTTGGCAATGAAAACCACTGATGGTTCAGATTTTGTCCAGACTCGTATGGTGCCTATGGGGTCTAATTGGCCAACTAAACAAGTTAACGATCCTCCGAAACCTTCAGTTATAGCTATTCGTCGATTAGATTCAACACCCATTACTTAATAGCAGGGAACAGGGAACAGTAGGAAAAACATTTCCCTGTCTGATTTATTAAGAAGAGGTAATTCTTAATTCTAAATTCTTAATTCTAAATTCTTGAATATTCTTTTCCTGCTTAGTTTTTGGCTGGTTTTCTGAAAAAAATATTCTGAAAATTAGGTTGCAAATTGTCAAATTAGGTGTAAAATTTGCGACGAGACCGTAATTTTTATCTAAAAAACACAGGAGCATGAAAGCCATCGTCCTTTAAGCGATGGATGAAAGGCGAGGAGTCGGATTTTAATCCGAAGTATATTATCTTACAAAAGTAAGCAGAAAGCTAAGTTTAGATTTAAGCAGACTGTGTAGGGGCACTTTGACTTGTCCCCAAAGAGTATATCTTTGGTCAGCTCAGAAGAGACGGACCAACACAGATAAATCCGTGTTGCGTAGTATCTACTTAGAATCCCCTAGGCAACAGCTGCGGGGAGTAGTCAAAAATCAAGGAAAAATCTAATTTCTAAGGTGGCACCTTAAGCTCATCTCTTGTAAACAAACTGTATATACAGACAAAATAACTAAACTGTGATATAGAGAAGAAAATAATGGTTGAGCTTTTCGTAAAGAAATACTTACTTACGCCTTCCTCAAAGGCTGGAAATGAAATTAAAGTATTGCTTGATCGCTAAACTAATCTCTAATATTGTCAAACGACTTTTGCAGTTGGCCATTTAAAACTTAAGCTCGAAAAAAAATATTAAGACTTATTCAAACCTTTGTTTTTTCCTAAAACAAAAACAAATATAACGCCCTAGTCTTGATATATCAAAACAAAAATAGATATTCAGTACAAAAAGGCGGTGGGTCCCATCGTCTCTGTCTGCGGAGGGTTAAGTGGTTGCACTCCCTGTGAAACAGAAAGTCCTATCCGTGAGGTTGGGAAACCTACATGATAATCTTTGATTTGATGTAGGAGAATGTCACATTGGTGTGAGGGTTAGTAAATATGACAAGACTTATCTGGAAAACTCTAAAACACAGTCCTAGTGTTTTTAGCGCAGCATTATTAATGGCAGGTTCGGCGATCGCTGCTGAAGCTCCTTTACAGACTTTAGGAAGTGGCGAAAACTCTGTAAATCAGAACTTAGCCCAAGGTGCTATAGAAAACGCATCTTCCTTTGAAATAGCTCAAATAGATACTCGCTCAATGCCCATGGATGACCCATCATTGGCACCAGTGGCAGTATCAGACTTGGAAGAAGGAGATTCACTCGATCAGGTAACATCTGTAACTCAGTTATCAGATGTACAACCTACAGACTGGGCATTCCAAGCACTACAGTCCCTAGTAGAGCGTTATGGTTGTATCGCAGGTTATCCTGATGGGACTTATAAGGGAAATCGAGCGATGACCCGTTTTGAGTTTGCAGCAGGTTTGAATGCTTGTCTAGACCGAATTACAGAATTAATCGCGGCGGCAACTTCTGACCTAGTAACCAGAGAAGATTTAGCGGTTTTACAAAGACTGCAAGAGGAATTTGCAGCAGAATTAGCTGCTTTGCGAGGACGAGTAGATGTTCTAGAAGCTAGAACAGCAGAACTAGAAAATAATCAGTTCTCCACTACTACCAAACTTAACGGAGAGATTTTGTTTTGGTTAAGCGATACCTGGGGAGAACAAGCTCAGAGACGCGGAGGATCTGGCGGGAGTGACGATGACGAAACTCAGACAACCTTTGGTTATCGGGTTCGTTTGAACTTTGATACCAGTTTTACAGGACAAGACCGCTTAAGAACTCGTCTACAAGCTAATAACATTCCTAACTATAGCGGTGGAGATTTGACCAATACTTTAATGACTCGCTTATCTACAGATAGCAGTCCGAATAATGATGTTTCACTTAGCAAATTGGCCTATCGTTTTCCTATACTGGATGGTAAGGGTAGAGTAGAAGTAGCTGCTACAGGCTATGGTGTAGATGACTTCGCGGAACCTATTACACCTTTGCAAAGTGGTAGTGGTGCTTCTATTTCCAGATTTGGACGATACAACCCTCTTTTCTATCGTGCTCCTTCTAGTGCTGGTGCAAAGTTGGCCTACGCTTTCAATGATGCAATTAATTTAAGTGTGGGTTATGCTGCACCAGATCCGGAAGATCCTCGAGAAGGTAGAGGTGTTTTTAATGGTGGGTTTAGTGGATTTGGCCAGTTGACGATTGAGCCAAACGACAAAATTGCTTTTCAACTTGGTTATGTGCGTGCCTATCATCCGAAAGACAGTGTCAACTTGACCGGAAGTACAGGTAGTTTTCTGGCCAGAGATCCTTTTGATGGTAGAGCAACTACCGCAGATACTGTTAACTTTGAGGCTCAATGGAGAGTTACTAATGGCTTTCAAATAGGTGGCTGGGGTGGCGCTTCATTTGCCCGTCCTGAAGATGATGATGATACTGATGATATCACTATCATTACTGGTGCTTTGACTTTAGCTTTCCCAGACTTACTGAAAGAAGGTAGTCTCGGAGGTATTATTGTTGGTGTACCACCAATTGTTACTGATGGTGGTGATGATGATGATTTGAAAGATGATGATACTTCTATACATATTGAAGCTTTTTATCGCTTCCAAATGAACGATAATATAGCTATTACTCCTGGTTTATTTGTGATTACTAATCCTAATCACATTGAGGATAATGACAGTATCTGGGTCGGTACTTTAAGAACTCAATTCAGATTCTAAAACTTTGAATTAACAACAAGAAATGTATTAGTTAATCAGATAAGATTATCTCAAGGTTGGTAATTCAATAAAAGATAGAATAAACGATTAGCTAGTTAGTTTCTAAAATATTTTTATACCCCTTAGCTAGCCTTTAGAAGTGCTGATGAGCGAGCTGAGGGGCTTACTTTTTTAATATCAATGTATAGCAATGCCCAAAAAGAGTGAGGTACAAAATTATAGGCTTTAGGCAACAGGTAATAGGGAAGAAAGATAAAAGTTCGGACTGCTGCGCAAACAGCTATTAGCAGTCATATCTTCCGTTTGTCATGCTTTTTAAATGAATTAAGCAAGCATTTTCTTAACTTCTACTACATTTTTAAACACAAGAACAACAAGCTTAAATTGTCTACTAAAGGTAATAAAGCTGATGGCTGAATGCTTACGATAAAAGTACCTTACTAGCCTGAGAAGTGCTATATATAAATTGAAAATTTTAATATCTGACTCTTTCTCTAATTAGGGCTTGCTGATTAAATATCAGTCAATAACCTGATATTGGTTTGAGCAATTTTAGGTCTGGAAAAAGTGTGAGGTTTTAGGTGGTAATGGTTCAAAAATTCAGGATTTTGCTCAAGAGTTGGGCAGAACAATCTTGGGAAAATTCTTACTCCTACCTCCTCGCTCATTCCCATTTCTCCAGTATAGCTGTCTACTGTCTCCTGTCTCCTACCGTAAGCATTCAGCTATTAGCAGTCAGCTATCAGCAACAAGACTCTCTACTTAAAGGACGGTGTTTAAATTAACAACGGACTTTAAGGGCAAGGGAGGCAACTTTTGTAGTAAGACGGTTCATAAAGCTTTGATCCTAAACTAAAAGCAATAGCTGATAGCTGATGGCTGACGACTGAATGCTTACCTCCTACCTTCACCCATAAGACTTTTTCAGCAAACCCTAATTACATCGATGCGACAGGATTTGATATTACTTAATGCTCTTTGAATTTCATTCCTCAAAAGCTCTAAACTGGTATACCATTTTGAAAAAAGAATATTACAAAACTTGCTAAAACAATGGCTAATACCAAATTTTAGTCAAATAGACTCAAAACAAAGGTAACAAAAAGTTCTGAAATTCTATTTCTCTTAACTACTAGCAACAACCTTAGTCTTGATGGTCAAGATTTATCGCCCCTGGTGTTAGTTAGTAATAATTTTGGGACAATAGGCAGAAAAATAAAATAAATCAAATATTAAATTCAAGATAGTTGCACTATTGTGTAAGAAGTGCTACTCTTCATTGTAAAAAAAGGTAGCTATGTCTGCTGTATCTAATTATTCAGAAATATTTTGAGTCTACTGATAGTCCTAGTAAACTTTAGACATATTTACCTAGTATCTAAATTGTTGTTACACTCAAGGGCAATTCTTAACTTGTCTTTTTTCAGGATAAGTTTTGTGTAAAAATTACTAGAAATAATTTTATGGAGAAAAAGATTCTATTTGTTTATGCCATATTTTAGAGCATTTAAGCCCTTAATTCTCTAGTGCTCGATGTAATTTAGATATCTATAACTCCAGATTAAACTTAGCTAACACTAAGACTTCTGTTAACAAAATCAATTGGAACAATCAATAATTAAATCTACTCTAAGCAGTAGGGTTGTTCATAGCTTATAAAAATGGTGTGAGGAGAGATCGAAATGACAAAAATTATCCTGAATGCTCTAAAACAGACTTCTGGTGTGTTTAGTATCGCCACTTTACTGATAGCTAATTCTGCTTTAGCAAATCAGGTTTCTGTAGAACAACTGGCTAACACTCAAGGTGTTAATACAAATACAACTAACTATCCAACTACTTCATCTGAACTACCAACAGCATCACAAGGTGATACCTCCTCAGAAGAAGTAGAAATACCTGGAGATACTAGGTTACAAAATCTGAAAGATCCCTCCCTCAAGATTCCTGGAGCAGAGTTAGAACAAGTAGATCCCATGGGACAAGTAACATCTGTGACTCAATTATCAGATGTCCAACCCACTGATTGGGCTTTCCAAGCTTTGCAATCTCTAGTAGAACGTTATGGTTGTATTGTCGGTTATCCAGATGGTACTTACAAAGGTAATCGGGCCATGACCCGTTATGAGTTTGCTGCAGGTCTGAATGCTTGTTTGGACCGAATTACAGAATTAGTCGCAGCAGCAACAGCAGATTTAGTGACTCGTGATGATTTGGCAGTATTACAGAGACTGCAAGAAGAGTTTGCTACAGAATTAGCAGAATTGCGTGGCCGTGTTGATGCTTTGGAAGCAAGAACTGAGGAACTGGAAGCCAATCAATTCTCAACAACTACTAAACTGAATGGTGAAACTTTATTCTGGTTGAGCGATACCTTTGGAGAAAGAGCTGAGGCACGTGGAAGATCTGCGAGTGACGATGACAGAACTGAGACAACCTTTGCTTATCGGGTTCGTTTGAACTTTGATACCAGTTTTACAGGAAAAGACCGCTTAAGAGCTCGTCTACAAGCTAATGAAGTTCCTAACTATAGCGGTGGAGATTTGACCAATACTTTAATGACTCGTTTATCTACAGATAGCAGTCCAAGTGATGATGTTTCCCTGAGTAAATTGGCTTATCGTTTTCCTGTACTGAATGGTAAGGGTAGAGTAGAAGTAGCTGCTACAGGCTATGGTGTGGACGACTTCGCAGAACCTATTACACCTTTACAAAGTGGTAGTGGTGGTTCTTTTTCCAGATTTGGACGATTCAACCCTCTTTTCTATCGTGCTCCTTCTGATGCTGGTGTCAAGTTGGCCTACGGTTTCAGTGATGCAATTAAGTTAAGTGTTGGTTATGGTGCACCAGATAAGGAAGATCCTCGAGAAGGTAGAGGCGTTTTTAATGGTGGGTTTAGTGGATTTGGCCAGTTGACGATTGAGCCAAACGACAAAATTGCTTTTCAACTTGGTTATGTCCGTGCCTATCATCCGAAAGACAGTGTCAACTTGAGCGGAAGTACAGGTAGTTTTCTGGCCAGAGATCCTTTTGATGGTAGAGCAACTACCGCAGATACTATTAACTTTGAGGCTCAATGGAGAGTTACTGATGGCTTTCAAATAGGTGGCTGGGGTGGCGCTTCATTTGCCCGTCCTGAAGATGATGATGATAGTGATGATATCACTATTGTTACTGGTGCTTTGACTTTAGCTTTCCCAGACCTACTAAAAGAAGGTAGTCTAGGAGAATGGGAACTACACAGGAGGTGGCCATTCATAATAGTAAGAGTAATTTTTCTGCCATAGTTACCCCAACAGGACTTAATTTTTGAACCTGAGCTACCTAAAAGCTTACACTTTTTCCCGACTTCAAAAGGCTAAAACTAATATCAGTCAATACTTTTAGATTTAATCAGCAAGCCCTAATTAAGTTTTGGGTACTGGACGTTGTTGACATCCTCCCTGGCTTAAAGACACAGAGATTCCTGCCGAGCCTAAGCTCCTCGGTGGGTTGACGTTTCTTAGGGTGCTGCACCCACCCCTCTTGCTCCCCTCCCGGGAGGGGATGGGGGTGGGTTACGCTTCCGTCCACGTCCGTTTAATGTCTCGGATGCCTACCCGCAACAACAGTACTATAGCATAATTTCTTCCTACTTAATCAATCAAAAAGTTGCCCACTTATGGACGAGGCTTTAGATCCAGTTTTTCGGTAAAATCCTACTAACAACTTTATTGTCCAAAATCATAAATCCCAAACAGAATTTTATGACCCAGTTAGCAGAAAAACTGCTAGAAGTAGCTGCCAAAGCAGGAGCTGAGGCAGCAGAGGTATTTCAAGCTCGATCGCACTCCCGGCCCGTATTTTTTGAAAGCAATCGACTCAAGCAACTAGAAAGCACTCAGTCAGAGGGTATAGCGCTCCGACTTTGGCGAAATGGATGTCCAGGAATAGCTGTTGCTCATGGGCCAGTGGAACCCAATGCTTTAGTAGAACTTGCCTTGTCTATCAGTAGTCTTAATGAACCAGAATATATTGAACTATCCTCGAAAGCTAAAAATAGATATTATCCCAACCAAGGAATATCTATATCAGTTGAACAATTGGTAACTTGGGGAAAAGAAGCGATCGCATTAATTCGAGAAGTTTATCCAGATGTGATTTGTCATGGGGAATGGGACTGCGAAATTGAATCTACTCGTTTAGTTAATTCCCTGGGGCTAGATTGTCATCATATAGATACAACCCTTAGTGGCTATGTAGAAAGTGATTGGGTTAGAGGTGACGACTTATTAAATATATCTGATGGCCAAATTCAGCGAAATACCCTTGACCCTAGGAAAGTAGCAAATCGAATTTTGCAGCGATTAGATTGGGCAAAAAAAAATGTGGTGCCCCCTAGGGGGAAAGTACCTATTTTGTTTACAGCTAAGGCAGCAGATTTACTATGGAGTACAATTTCTGCTGCTTTGAACGGTAAGCAGGTGCTAGAAGGAGCTTCTCCTTGGAGCGATCGCCTGGGAGAACTTGTCACTAGCAAACAATTAACTATTTCTCAACAACCAGAGGAGGGACCTTTTAGTTGTCCTTTTGATGATGAAGGTATTCCTACCCGCTCAATAAAATTTATTGAAAATGGCATTTTACAATTGTTTTATACAGACCGGACGACTGGTAGATTATTGGGTAGTGGGACTACTGGTAATGGGTTTCGCCCTGATCTGGGGAGCTACCCTACACCAGAATTATTTAATTTTATAGTTAAGCCAGGAGAGCGATCGCTAAAAGAATCAATTGAGATGTTATATGATGGAATTATCGTCGATCAAATTCTTGGTGGTGGTGCTGGTATTTCTGGTGATTTTTCTATCAATATTGAACTTGGTTATCGTGTTAGAAGGGGTGAAATAGTTGGTAGAGTTAAGAATACGATGATTGCTGGCAATGTTTATACAGCATTAAAGCAATTAGCAGTATTGGGAAGTGATGGCGAATGGAATGGTTCTTGTTATACTCCTCATGTAATTTTAGAAGGGTTATCTACTATTGGTAGAGAAGATTAAATTACTGCTTTATTGACATACTCCCGACGTTGCACTTAAGCGATAACGGGGGATTCTTCAGTCATGAAAAAAATGACCGCTGTTTTGACAGAGGTGATGTCCTCCCCTTGTGTTGACTTTGATAATAACAAAATACCTCCTAGCTTGTCAAGGGTATAGGAAGGTTTTATTTGTGGAGGTATCCGACTCTTGGCCCTGGCTTTCCCATAGGACGCTCCCCTAATAGCTGCCGCCACCATCCTCTGCCTTTTCCTGACGGAATGCTCCGCAAACATGTCGGCGACAGCCCTTAACGCAGTTATGCGCTAGCAAAACGGGAGAGCGCGGGACTTCCCACCAGGGAAGTTAAATTTAAAATTTATTGGATTTATAATTAAATGGAAATTAGAATTTGCTTTATCGGAGACTCTTTTGTAAATGGTACGGGAGACCCTAGGTGCTTGGGTTGGACGGGTAGAATTTGCCAAACAGTTTGCGATCGCGGATACGATCTTACATATTATAATTTGGGTGTTAGAAGAGATACTAGCACTGATATTAATAATCGTTGGTTGAGAGAAGTTTCTTGTCGTTTACCACCTGAAGTTGATGGTAGAGTAGTCTTTTCTTTTGGTGCAAATGACATGACTTTAGAAGTAGGTAAGACTCGTGTAGAAAGGAGTCATTCAGTAGAAAATATTTACCAGATTTTAACTAATGCCAAGCAGCTATTTCCTGTTTTAATGATAAATTCTCCTCCTGTTGAAGATGCGGAACATAACATGAGAATTGCTAATTTATCTGATGATTTTGCTCAAGTATGTCTACAACTAGATATTCCTTATTTAGATGTTTTTACACCGTTAAAAGATTCAGAGATTTGGCGACAAGAAGTAATACAAAACGATGGTGTTCATCCAAGAGCATTAGGTTATTCTGAGTTAGCAAAGTTAGTAGAAAATTGGAGTTCCTGGAAATCTTGGTTCCAGAAACAATAGACCTCTCCGGAAAAGAGGGAGTCTAGTGCAGGATGGCAGAAATAACTAAGTTTTTTGAATTTGCTATTGCTATTGAGTCTCTAGACTTTACTAAGAAAAAGGCTAAGATGAGTGGATATTGTAAAGTTTACAATGAGATGCTTGTCTTATTGTCTACAGGAATATTTAGAGAAACTTTAGAGTCATGTTGTAGAAGATTTGGAGTTGAATTAATAAAAGTTAATCCAGCTTTTACGCTTCGTAATTGGGATGATTAATTATATGACTAAATACGGCCTGAATAGTGGCACTTCTGCTGCTTTAGTAATTGGTCGTAGAGCGTTAAAATTATCAGAAAAAATACCACATTGTTTGTTGAGACCGGAGGATGTCAACAAACATGATTGGAGTCATTGGAGACGAGTTGCTAGTTTTATTAAACTCAATCGTATTTCTAGGACTCAACTTTTTCAAGGTCGGAAAGCCCTAGAGGGTATCCTCACCCATGAGTTATGGGCGGAACATCATGTCGGCGAAGACAAAACTTTCTTTGCAAGTACACATTGAAACGGGTGAGTAATGAAATCATTTGCACCTCACCAGATGGCAAATGTCTAGTTTTGTCTAGTTTTCAAGAAGGTGCCAGGTATTTCTTTTTGCTGTATATCATAACTGATAGCTGACGGCTGTTTGCGCAGCATTCCGGAGGAAATGTTTACGAAAAACCAACGATCTATCTTGAAAGAAAGAAAGAAAGGTCTATTCTACCGAAATTCGTACTGAGTGCTATTTGCATATTTTCCAAAACTTTAACTAACCATTGAACTTTGTTTTGTGTAGAAAATTCGTAATGCTTAAACAAGAATGCAAATCGTTTCTCTAAGTTAGGTCTAACTTGTTGACAAACTAATAATATTTTTAGTAATAATCCTGTTGTAATTACAGGTCCTAAATTACCAATTAGATTAATAAAAAAGAAATGTTGTGGCTGCTTTGGACCATGCACAATTAAAAAAATTAATAATTGATGGCAGGTCTTCATCATTAAAGATTCATTTAAGAGCTGCTCATCACTATCAGGCATAAGATTTTGTAAATAGTTGTAGAGTTTATTCTTAAATTTAACTTGAATCCGATGAGATTCAACATCAAAGGATGTGCTGAGGTATTCATAAAAACTATCTTTAAAAAGGTGATATGGCTGGGGAACTGTGGTATAAGCTAAAAACCTTTTAGCATAATCTCGATAAGTTTCATTACCTTCTACTTTTCCCACAAATTGTTTGATAGATAATAATAGTTCATCATTGGATAATAAGGTAGGATTTGTAGCAGATATAGACCTTTTAACTGGACTAAGTTGTAATCTAACTTGGTGAGTAACATAATGGGATAAATCTATTTCATATTTTTGCTGTTTTTCAACTTGCATTTTTCTGACTGCTTGTTGATGTTCTTTACTGCTCTTTGGATTTATTAATAAATATTTATATAAATAAGGATAGTGGGAATTAAGAATTTTTAAAGGTTGCTTTAAAGGATCGTTGGTATTATTTGCAGATGATAGATTGATTACTTCTACCATCCGTTTTAAACTCAAATACTCTTGGCTCTGAGTAAAACAGTTGATAAGTTCTAACATCTTTTTTGTTTCGTCAGGTTCGTAACAGGAAGACTCAGATTTATCAATTGCTTGCTCAAATAAATTCATCAATTGTTTTAAAGCATTTTTTTTGTCTTGAGGTAGTTGCTGATGATTAATTAATATATAACAACAACGATTCAGAATAGCATTAAATTTTTCTTCGCATTCAGGAAATTGTATAATTCTCCCCATTGCGGTAGATATTTCGGGAATTTGGTATAGAGAGTATTGAATAAATAATATCCGAAATCTCTCAACTATTTGCTCGATTGACTCAGTTAAAACCAATTCCAAAAAGTGATTATAAATTTTTTGTTCTTCTCTATAGATTTGTTGATAACCAGAATCTTTAGGAATTATTTTTTTTCCTTTATAGTTCATAGAAGTTTACCTCTCTCAAAAAATAACGTTATTAGTGAGTAAGCATTCAGCTATTAGCAGTCAGCTTTTCCTGCGGAATGCTGCGCAAACAGCAACAAGACTCTCTCATATAGGACAGTGTTTAAATTAATATACAATTTAAGGGCAAGGGAGCCAACTTTTCTAGTAAGATAATTAATAAAGATCTTATCGTAAACTAAAAGAAATAGCTGATAGCTGATAACGCAGTTCCAACCATAGGAGGCTGGCTGACGGCTGAATGCTTACATTAGTGAATAGGTATAATATACAATACTAATCAATTATTGCTTAGAAAGTTAGGTTTGTGACTGGATAGTTTTAGATATTGTATTATGTACCTCTATCACAAACTTTACTCCAGTTATGAAAGTGTAAAATTAGTTTATATCCTCAACATATTCTCATTATTAATTTATTTCTGGATAAGCAGCAATTATGTGTATTAATTGTCACAAAAAATTATACTGCTGTCCTGAGCGTGCAAAAAAATACACATTGACGAGCTTGGAATTATATTTAGGGTTTGCGCTCAAAAGTCTTTTAGTGGGGGGAGGAGACAGCTATACTGGAGACAGGAGACAGGAGTTAGGGGAATAGCGCGAGGAGGTAGGGGTAAGAATTGTTCCTTGATTTTTCTGCCATAATCGTACCAAAATACTAGCATGCATGAGCATTTTAGACTGAAACAGGCGCACTTTTTAAAGGGCCCAAAAAAGCTGAAATCTTTATATATCAATGCTTTTAGATTTAATCAGCAAACACTAAATAGGGTTTTTTTCAAGATCAAATCTGCAATAATACTATCAAGAAAAAATTGTCCTTTGATTCAATCCTCTTCCTTTTAGGGAGAGGTAATTATCAATTATCCATTAATGAAAGACCTAATAGCTGTATTCTATGTTAATTAAAATCCTGTGAGGTTTCCAGTACACAGATATGACTATCCTTAATATTTGGATTATTTTTGAGATAGTCACGTACCCAATCGCAACCCTGACTAAGTAGATAGTTTAAATCCAAATTCCACATAACTACTTCCATTTGATTTGACCAGACTAACATCTTGCCATCTGAACTAAAATTGATACTAGGAACAGCACTACTATTAGTTTTTAAGGTTTTAATCTCTATGCCATCAATGCTCCAAAACTTAATCCTACCATCATCATAGTTTGAAGCATTACCACTAGCAGAAGCAAAAATTTTATTATCTGCTCTAAATGTTAAACTGGAAACTGGAGATGTATGAGCTTGAAGTGTGTGAAGAAGTTTTTTTTCAGTAAGACTCCAAATAAGAATATTCCCGTTCTCGTTTCCTGCTACTAAAATTTTGCTATCTGGGCTAAAGCTTAAACTGGTAATAGAATAAGAACTTCCTACTAATGATGACAATTCTTTACCATCTGCCGTCCAAAGTTTGATAGTATTATTATTACTAGCAGAGGCAATAATTTTGCCGTCTGGACTATAACTAACTAGCTTACTTCCACCTTGAAAAGTTTGAATTTCTTTGCCATCAAGATTTAAAAGTTTGATTGTGCCATCTTCTCTACCAACTGCAATAGTTTTACCATCATAACTAAAGCTAGCTTTGCCAAAATTATTTCTTTTACGTCTAGGCAACTTCTGTGGCAACTCCTGTTTAATAATGGTTTTTGATTCCCCACTCTCAATGTTCCAAAGTTGAACAAGATTGTGATCGCTAGAAACTAAATACTTGCTGTCATGACTGAAAGTTATCTTACTAGAACTAGAGACTTTTTGAAAAGGTTCTTGACGACGAGTCCCATCTAAGTTCCAGAGTTTGATGGTGTCATCAGCATGAACAGTAGCAATAGTTTCACCATCTGGGCTGAGAATCATGTCTCTTAAACCATTAATAGGTCTTATACTTGGTGGCTTTATACCCTCAAGATTCCAGAGTTTAATTGTTTTGTCGTCACTCACAGAAACTAGCATCTTTCTGTCTGGGCTAAAACTCACATTCCATACGGGAGCGCTATGAATTTTCCACGATGATTTTAATTTCCAACCATTAGAAAAAGATTCCCAAAAATTGATACTCCCATCCCAATTTGTAGAGATGATTCCTTCAGGAGAATAAGTTACAGTGATGACATTGAAGTCATAAACAAAATTCTGCTTTTGACTTTTAATACTCCAAAATTCTATTCCACTTAAATAGTCAGTAACAGCAAGTACACTACTATTTGAGTTGAAATCTATGCTGCAAACTGTAAATTGACTTTCTAAAATTTTAGCTTCCTCAGTTTTCAGATTCCAAAGAACAATATTTTCTTCTCCATCCGCATTTTTTTCTCCATTCGCAGAAGCAAGAATCTGGTTATCGGGACTAAAACTAATTGGGTTACTTAAAGGAGAGAAGTTCTCAGAATGCTGAAAATCATGAATTTCTTCACCGTTTCGATTCCAGACTTTGACTTTACCATCAATATTAACAGCAGCAATAAGTTGACCATCATGACTAATACTTGTTACTGTAATATCCTTGCCTTTACCTTGGAGATTATTGAGTTCTCTACCATTAAAATCCCAAAGCTTAATGTTATCACCATCACTAGCAGCAATAATATTATTATTTGGACTAAAGCTAACAGTATTAACTGGACAATCTCCTGTATCTGAGGATGAATAAGTAATATTATCTGACTGCTTCTGATTTAGAGTTGCTATTTCTTTGCCACTTAAATCCCATATTTTGATAACGTTATCCATATTAGTCGCAGCGATTTTTTGACCATCGGAGGAAAAGGAAGCATTAATAAATGGTTGATTATAACCTTCAAAACGATTTTGTTCTTTTACACCATATAATGATTGCATTAGAGTCACTAAAACTTGCATTTCTGTTGTCGGGGTGATTAGATCTAATTCTTTTTTCATCTGTTTTCCAGCTTTTATACTTTCTAAAAGCGCATCGAACTGTTTATTTGAGGCAAATAGTGCTTCTGAAGACTGAATGCTAGCTATCAGTTGATAGTTTTTCTCGCCTCTAAATGCAGTCCACCATCCTATTCCAGCGACAAGTGCAATTAAGGAAGCGACTACAGAAAAGCTCGTAAGTGTAATGATAGTTCTGCGATGTAGATTCTTGCGTCCTTGAATACTCTCCTGAATAAATTGTTTCTCCGCTTCTAAATCTTCCGGACGCTCCTGTAGTTTCTCTTCTGCTTTTGCTAGAGCTGCTCCTCGTAACAAAGAACCGTTATCTCGATTGTTTTCTTCCCATTGTTTCTTTGCCGAACGCAGTTGTTCTTGCCAAGTTCTAAATTCTCGGTCTACTTCCATCCATTCTCTTAGTTGCCCCCAATTTCTAATTAAAGCTTCATGGACTACTTCAACGGTTTCTTGTTCGGAATTATTTTCTGTGCCACCACGACTGGTAACAACTAACCGTGCATCAGCCAATTTTTTAACTAAACTCCAGTTTTTCTCGTTTAAATCTGCCTTGGTGGCAACTCGTCTAGTGTCTTCTGTTCCCGCCCCTGGTTGCACTAACTGAATAAAAATTCGGCGGACTTGTTGTTGTTCTTCTGGTTTAAGTTTACTAAATTTGTCATCAGCATAACGAGTTAATGCACCAGAAACTTGACCTATTTCTTCATAAGCTTGATGAGTTAATTCTTTGCCTTTGCGTTGTTTCCATAGTTCTGTTAAAGCAAATTCTAATAAGGGTAAATTTCCTGGTTCTTTGTCTACATCTTCAAGAATACGTTCAACCAGTCCGCTTTCAAAATTGACACCTAATTTTTGAGTAGGTTTTTCAATAACTTCTCTTAGTTCTTCTACATTCATAGAACGGATTTTTACATCCCCATTTCGTAAGACATCAGCTAATGGTGGATAAGATAATACATTCCCTAAAAAATCTGCCCGCATTGTGGCAACTAATACTGTTGATAAGGATGATTGTTTGGTGAAATACCGGAATGTATATAAGAGAAGATCGAGAAATTTTCGGCGGGTTTGTTCATCATTACAAAGGGTGTAAAGTTCCTCAAATTGGTCGGCAATTAGTAAGGTGCGATAATTGGGATTATTATGTTGAATTGTGGCAAAAACATCAGATAATGGAACTGTATTATCTTGAAAATATCCTGATAATTTCCGAGCTTGAGCCATGCTGTCTGTTCGATCGAGGTTTGGTTCGTAGAGTGGAACTAATGCTTGAGCTAGAGCAATAAATGGGTCTGTTCCTGGGCGAAAATGGGTAAATTGCCAATGTCCAGCTTCGACTAATTTCGGTACTAATCCTGCTAAAATAACAGAAGATTTGCCACTTCCAGAGGCACCTAATACGGGAATAAAATTACGAGTTTCTGTATATTGATAGAGTTCTTCAATAAATACTTCTCGACCAAAGAAATATTCAGCATTTTTATGAGTAAAATTATATAAACCTTGATAGGGACAAGGTAAATTATCATCTATATCTTCTTCTGTGGATGTGGTAATCGTTTGTTGTTCATAATAATAATAATTATAAATAGAAACAGTTCGAGATTGATTAATACTTACATCTTTGGCTGAATTTACAGAATTCATAGCATTTTCGTTACCAGAAAATTCTATGTTTTCAGTAGTTTGGTTTGGGTGGTATAAAGGGTTTTTATTTTGTTCTGTAGTCATAATCTAGTTAGGGCTTGCTGATTAATGATAAAAGTATTGATATATAAAGGTTTGAGAATTTTTAGGGCCTAAAAAAGTGCGCCTGTTTCAGTTGAAAACGCTCAAAAAGCTAGTATTTTGGGCTGACTATGGCAGAAAAATAAAGGGAAAATTCTTACTCCTACTTCCTCTATAATTCCCCGTTCCTCTTGTCTCCTGTCTCCTGTCTCCTGTCTCCTACCCCTACTAAAAGACTTTTTCAGCAAACCCTAGTTAGTGAATATTTTTCAAAAGTTAACTAAGACCAAAGTGATGCTAATAAAAATGTCAGTAAACTTAATTGACACGAGATATTTCTGCCATTTTTTGTGAGAATAATTTAGGGAGTTTGAGATTGAGATTCGGAAATTACACTAGAATGTATGGGTAAATTTTCACAAGTTTTTTGATATTGCTGTAACTCCAGATTCATATATTTTTCCCATTCCTGTGCAGTTAAATTACGACGCAAACGACGGCAAGCTTCATCAACTAAAACCTGAACATTGAGAGAGGTGACTCCGGCTGTTTTGTCCCTACTAGCAGTAGCAATATATTTACTATCAGGGCTAAATGCTACTGAGTATACCCAGTCATCATGCTGTAGATTAGTTATTTCTTTTCCCGTGGCTGTATCCCACACCCCGGCAGTATTATCATAACTAGCAGTAGCAATATATTTACTATCAGGGCTAAATGCTACTGAGTATACCAAGTCATCATGCTGTAGTTTAGTTATTTCTTTTCCCGTAGCTGTATCCCAAACCTTAGCTGTGTTGTCATAACTACTACTACCAATATACTTACTATCTGGGCTGAATTTTACGTCCCGTATTCTATCATCATGCTGTAGTTTAGTTATTTCTTTGCCTGTGGCAGCATACCAGACTCCAACAGTTTTGTCCCAACTAGCAGTAGCAATGTATTGGCCATCGGCACTCAATGCTACTGCTTTTACTTCTCTATCATGCTGTAGTTTAGTTATTTCTTTTCCTGTAGCTATTTCCCACATTCTAGCTGTGTTGTCATGGCTAGCAGTAGCGACGTATTTGCTATCAGGGCTGAATACTACGTCGCTTACTTGATCATCATGTTGCAGTTTAATTATTTCTTTTCCGGTAACAGCATCCCAAACCTTAGCAGTATTGTCATAACTAGCAGTAGCAACATATTTGCCATCGGAACTGAATACTACTGCTCTTACGTTGTCATTATGGGGTAATTTAGTGATCTCTTTACCAGTAACAGCATTCCAAACCTTGGCAGTATTATCATGGCTAGCAGTAGCAACGTATTTGCTATCAGGGCTGAATGTCACTGCCATGATCAAGCCGTTGTGTTGTAGTTTACTTATCTCTTTACCCGTAGTGGCAGAGGAAACCCTGGCAGTATTGTCCCAACTACCAGTAGCAATGTACTTGCCATCGGGGCTGAATTCTATTGCCATTACTACATCGTCATGCTGTAGTTTAGTTATTTCTTTACCCGCAGCAATATCCCAGACTCCAGCAATATTGTCACGACTAGCGGTTGCAATATATTTACCATCAGGGTTATTCTCATTCTGTTGCGGAGCAAATGCTACTGAGTATACCCAGTCATCATGCTGTACTCTACTTATTTCTTGCCCTGTGGCAACATCCCAAACTCCAGCAGTTTTGTCACCACTAGCTGTAGCAACATATTTACTATCGGAGCTGAATACTACTGCTCTTACCCAGTTATCATGCTGTACTCTACTTATTTCTTGACCCGTGGCAGCATCCCACACCTTGGCAGTATTGTCATAACTGGCAGTGGCAACATACTTGCCATCAGGACTAAATTCTATTGCCATTACCCTATCGCCATGCTGTAGTTTGGTTATTTCTTTGCCTGTAGCAGTTTCCCATACCCTTGCAGTTTTGTCATCACTAGCAGTGGCAACATACTTACCATCGGGACTAAATGCTACATCCTCTACTTGAGCGTCATGCTGTAGTTTAGTTATTTCTTTGCCTGTAGTAGCTTCCCATACCCTTGCAGTTTTGTCATCACTAGCAGTGGCAACATACTTACCATCGGGACTAAATGCTACATCCTCTACTTGAGCGTCATGCTGTAGTTTAGTTATTTCTTTGCCTGTAGTAGCTTCCCATACCCTTGCAGTTTTGTCATCACTAGCAGTAGCTACATATTTACCATCGCGACTGAATGCTACATTCCTGACCCAGTTATCATGCTGTAGTTTAGTTATTTCTTTGCCTGTAGTAGCTTCCCAAACCCTGGCAGTTTTGTCATCACTAGCAGTAGCTACATATTTACCATTGGGGCTGAATGTTACGTCCCATACATCGTTATCATGCTGTAGTTTTGCTATTTCTTTACCCGTAGCAGCATCCCAAACCCTGGCAGTTTTGTCATCACTAGCAGTAGCCACATACTTACCATCGGAGCTGAATGTTACTGCTTTTACTGGGCGATCATGCTGCATCCCCAGAGAAAACTCTGGCAATAAAGTTAACCCGCTTCTTAGAGCTTTATCTGCTGCTACTGAAACCTGATTGAGTTTTTGAAACTTGCGTATTGACTCTACAGCAAGCAATACACTGCTTTGTCGTAAGTTTTTTTGCCGAACTCTCATTGACTCTGACTCAGCTATTAGCTGACGAGCTAAGGCAATTTCACTTTGTTTTTCAGCTTTGACCATTTGCGACCAGGAAAATATAGACAACCCTGATAATAAAGCAATTGTTCCCATTGTGGCAGTCACAATCATATTTTTCCTTCTTCTCTCAGCTTTTAGCAACCTTTCAACCTCTGCTTTACTCTCCTGAATAAATTCTTGCTCTTTTTCGGAAAGTTCATCCCGACGGTCTTTAAGTTGTTTTTGGGCCTGAAGCAAGGCCGCTCCCCGTAATAGCTGCCCCTTATCCCGTTTCATTTCCTCCCACTGATGCATTGCTCCCCGCAGTCGTTCTTGCCAGGCACGAAATTCTCGGTCATTTTCCATCCATTCTTTTAGTTGACCCCAGTTTCTAATTAAAGCTTCATGGACTACCTCAACGGTTTCTTGCCCAGAATTATTTTCTGTTTCACTGCTAACAACAGTACGACTGGTGACAACTAACCGCGCATCAGCTAATTTTTTGACTAAATTCCAATTGCTTTGGCTTAATTCTGCTTTAGTTGCCACTCGTCGAGTATCTTCTGTGCCTGCACCAGGGTGAACTAACTGCACAAAAATTCGATGGACTTGTTGTTGTTCTTCTGGTTTAAGTTTACTAAATTTGTCATCAGCATAACGAGTTAATGCACCGGAAACTTGACCTATTTCTTCATAAGCTTTATGAGTTAATTTTTGGCTTTTTCGTTGTTTCCAAAGTTCTGTTAGAGCAAATTCTAATAGGGGTAAATTTCCTGGTTGTTTATCTACATCTTCAAGAATACGTTCAACCAGTCCTTCTTCAAAATTAACCTTTAATTTTTGAGCAGGTTTTTCTATTATTTCTCTCAGTTCGTCTGAGTTCATGGAACGGATTTTTATATCCCCATTTCGTAAAACATCGGCTAATGGTGGATAAGACAATACATTCCCTAAAAAATCTGCCCGCATTGTGGCAACTAATACGGTTGATAAGGATGATTTTTCGGTGTCAGACCGGAATGTTTTTAAAAGAATGTCAAGAAATTTACGCCGAGTTTGTTCATCGTTACAAAGGGTGTAAAGTTCCTCAAATTGGTCGGCAATTAATAAAGTTCTGTTATTGGGATGATTATGGTGTATTTGTTCAAAAACTTTGGATAATTGATTGGTTTTTTTTGTATCTTTTAGATACTCAGATAAGTCGTCAGTTTGAGTCAGAAGTTGGGTTTCATTTAGGTTCGCTGCATAGAGTGGAATTAAGGCACGAGCTAGAGCATAAAACGGGTCTGTTCCTGGACGAAAATGGGTAAATTGCCAATGTCCAGCCTTGACTAATTTCGGTACTAATCCTGCTAAAATAACCGAAGATTTGCCACTACCAGACGCACCTAATACGGGAATAAAATTACGAGTTTCTGTATATTGATAGAGTTCTTCAATAAATACTTCTCGGCCAAAGAAATATTCGGTATTTTCTGGATTAAAGTGATATAAACCTTGATAGGGACAAGGTAAATTATCATCTATATCTTCTTCAGTAGATGTTGTAATTGTTTGTTGTTCATAATAATAGTTATAAATAACAGTCCTAGATTGATTAATACTGACATCTTTGGCTGAATTTACAGAATTCATGGCATTTTCGTTGCCAAAAAACTCTATATTTTCAGTATTTTGGTTTTTATTGGATAGGGATTTGTCATTTTGTTCCGTAGTCATAATCTAATACGAATTTTATTATTGCCTTGGATGGGATACCACAGAAAGTCTCCAGCAACGAATACATCAGCAACTTCAGCAAATACAATTTCTAGGTTTTCTTTGATCGTAACTATCCAGCGAAATTGTTTAGTATTATCTGCCATTGGTTGACCGTCACTGTCTGGATAAATGATTTCTGGTTTGGCATCAGTAGTGAGTTCTTTTACCATACTGATTGACCATTAATTTTTCTAAGTAGCATTCTTTTTAATAATTAGTATAATATTTCATTCCCAAATCTTCCACTTATTGCTATAATAGGTTGTCGAAAAGCCGATCTCCCTTTCAACGATTAGCGATCGCTCCCTATCTAAAATTGTAAATTCCCAGAGGTTTTTATGAATTTAAAATTAGTTGATTCTCTAGCAGAAATTATTAACAGCTTAACCCCAGAAGAAAAAAACGCTTTGACGATTAAGGTTAATTTAACTAACAATAACAACGAACAAGGAAATCAGTCTTGGCATGAGTTTATTGAAAATACTTATGGAAGTATTAAAGATGAAACTTTTATCAGACATCCTCAAGGTGATTTTGAGAAGAGAGAGTTATTTTAATGATTTATTTATTAGACACTAATGCTTGTATTGTCTATTTAAAAGGTTTAAATAGCCAATTAAAACAGAGATTAGAAAGCCATAATCCTAGAGATATAGTAGTTTGTTCTGTAGTCAAAGCCGAATTATTTTATGGAGCAAAAAAAAGTCAAAAATCGCAACAAAATTTAATTCAACAACGAATCTTTTTAAAGAGATTTATTTCCTTGCCTTTTGACGATAGATGTACTGAAATATATGGAGAAATTCGCGCGAACTTGGAAACAAGAGGAATGCCCATCTGGCCTTATGACTTACAAATAGCTTCAATAGCTATAGCTAACGATTTAATTTTAGTAACTCATAATATGGCTGAATTTCAAAGAATTAGTGAATTAAATATAGAAGATTGGGAAGTTTGAAGAAAGTCCCCTTCCCAAACAATTGTAGACTTGTTTAAATCCAAGCTTTCGCTAAAATTTTTGCAATTCTCATCACAGGTACACCTAATTTTTCTACTCCTTCTAATCCTTTTTTTAGTGCCTCAACTGCTTCATCTATTAAACCTTTGTCAGGTTGAGGTTTATTTAATTCTGTTTGGATAATTTCTACAGGAATTTCGGCTTGTTTCTTCTGAATTAAACTGAGAGAATTTGTTGTAGCAATTTCCTGTTTAAGTTTTTCTAATTCAGCTAATACTGTTTCTATTTTGTTGTAATTTCTTCTGATAATTTGATTAGAACTTTGGTTAATATTTACATCCTCTGCACAATTTATGGGAATAAATTTATTACCACTTCCACTTCCACTAAAACTAACATTACGAGAAGATTGGGATATGTTGGAAGTTTGAGTTAAGTCACGTCCAGCTTGAGTGGAGTTACGTCCAGTTTGAGTAGAGTTACCTCCAGTTTGACCCACTGGACCTTTAAAAGTACCGCCACTAAATGTCATAGTTTGAGATGCAGGTGGAGAAGATGAATTATCTGGATTTTTTGTTTCTTGAACTTCCTGAATATCAGAATGATAACGTCGAGGTCGATATCGAATTTGTGGGGTTTCTGACTCAGGAATTCCTTCTAAATTAATGGCAGTACAAGCAAATTTAAAAGATTTTTCATAGGTTTTTCCTGCTCCTAATGCTTCGTAAAATGCTGTGGCAAAATTAATTGCTGCTATATCTCCAATTGCTTTATTCATACCAATAACACAGTCAATATATTGATGAATTGCTTCGGCTTGTTGTTCGCTGTAGCAGGCATTGAGAATTACACATTCAACTTGTTCTTGAAACTGTTTAAAAAGTCGTGCTAAGGCTTCAGTACTGACAAGTTTTATTTTCCCAGAATCATCTTCTAAAATTAGTCCTTCACTGCCTGCACCATGACCGGAAAAGTGAACAATTGCTAGTTCATTATCTTCTAATTCTAATAATGTTCGTCGTAAATCTTTGACTCGAACGGCTAATTTACTGACTACTTGAAATTCATCTCGTTTTTTTGATTGTTTCAAGGCATCGTCAATTTCGTTATGTTCTTTGCCTAAACGTAACTGACTTAAATTTGTGGGATTTGATAAGAATATTAGTATTTTTTTCATTGGTTAAATCTCCTTTACGATCCCCCTAAATCCCCCTTAAAAAGCAGGGCTGTTTCATTCTCAATAGACGCGGGGACACGGAGACACACCAGACACGGGGATAGAGGCTTTTAAGCGACGTTGAACTAAATATTTTCTCAGAGCTTAACGACGCGTACTTTGCTGAAAAATCGGCAAATTTTGACAAATTTCACTGTTTAACTATGCCCATTACTCCCGTTCTCCCGCTCATCGTTAATCTACAATACTTTGAAACAGCCCTGCCCTTAAAAAGGGGGACTTTGAAAGCTCCCCTCTTTTCAAGCGGTTCCCCCCTTATTAAGCTATGCTTTACCCACATATTTCTTAACATAAAACTTGACAAAACTGACAAATTATGGGTAAGTCTTAGTTCGGCTTTTTTGGGAGAAAAATGTATGAAAAAGCACATTTATCTGTGAAATTTTACTACTTAATAGCTCCTAAAAAATCACCTTTTTCTAGTTTGCCTTCAGAGAAAATAATTTTTTTATCTAGTATTTTTTCGGTTTTGTTTTCTAACTGAACTAATTTACCTTTTTTAAAATATAAAACGGGAGGGTTATCAAAGTTAATTACTAAAAAGTTATTATTTTTGTGGTTAATTTGAATTACGGTAAAGGTAGCATAGGCAATTTTTCTAACTTGACAAATAGGTAATGTACCGATGACTGTTTCAATTACATCTTCTAAAGAAACATCATCAGTATTCAACATATTAATCAAAATTTCTGTGGTTAAAGTGGCTAGAATATTAGCTTTTACTCCACTGCCTAAACCGTCAGACAAAACGATAATAGTTTTATTTTCGGCTTTGCGGAATTTAACTTGGTCGCCACATAATTCTTCGCCTTTTTTATTGAGGCTAAAATTGTAAATATCTAAAAAATTTTCCATTTATATCAATCTTATTTGAGTTGTGAGAACAGGGAATAGGTCAGTTATCAGTTATCAGTTATCAGTTATCAGTTATCAGTACCTCTGCAATAAGGAGGCTTGAAATACGGAATATTCTTTTTTTATCCTCTTAAAATAGGAGGCTTAAGACCACAATTTTTCGGTCAGTTTTCAGTTTATTATCTATTACCAATTTTCACAGACATAATTAATATTAAACTGGAGATTTTATAGCAAAGAGTGGGTTAGTTAGGACTTATGCGGATAATAAACCTTAGATAGGGAAATATTTTTCCCACTATTGCCTGTTCCCTGTTCCCTGTTCCCTGTTCCCTGCTATATTAGAGAGTTTCTTGATTTACCATTTTGATAATTTTTAATAAACTGACTTTTGTTTCTGCAGTTGTTTCTCCTAATAAACCAGCAATTTCTTGCACTACTTTCATCTGATGATCGACTACTTCATTTACTTTACTAACTGTTTCGTTTCTCAGATTAATCATTTCTTGTTTTCGTTGCCATTCATGGGTAATATCAACCATAATACAAGCAATTAAATTTTGGTCACGAATGGGAAAAATTACTTCTTTCACATATAGAATATCTGCTTCAGAATTTGCTTGATTTTCAGGTTGATATTTTTTTTCTTTTCCTCGAATTACTTCATCTTTTTCCCAGACTTTTTGAAAGTCTGCTAAATCTTCTAAAACTATAGATGCTGGTTTACCAATAATCTCTGTTTGATTGACATTAAACATTTTACAAAATGCTGGATTAACTAGAGTAATATTCATCTGGGTGTCAACAACAATTAAGCCATTGGGGTCATATTCCCAAAGAATTTGCCAGAGATTTTTTTCGTTAGTCAAGATAATTTACTCCTTTGATTTATTAATAGTGGGTAAGATTTCTGATTGGAATTTTTGTTCAATATTTTCGGGGTTAATTTTGATGAATACTTGGTTTTTGTATTTCATTACAATTCCATCACTACAAGATTCTAAACAAAATGAACCTTTTAATTCTATTTTGTCTTCTAGGTGATATTCGCTAATCATACTTTGAAGTTTTGGTAATACTTCATAAACTCCTAGTTGATGACAAGCTGAACCCATACAAAGATATAAATTTTCTTTTTTCATAGTTCATTTTTTTATTAGGGAGTAGGGAGTAGGGAGTAAGGGAGTAGGGGAGTAAGGGAGTAGGGGAGTAAGGGAGTAGGGGAGTAGGGGAGTAAGGGAGTAGGGGAGTGGGGGAGTAGGGGAGTAGGGGAGAACTAAACATAAGAATAATTAACAGTAATTGGCGTTAATTATCAAAAAGGTTATTTTGCCTGTGTTAATTACTTAATAATTGAAGTTTCACCTAAGTATAGCATTCTATTTTTACACTTGGTATAAAAATAGTTAGTAAGAAAGAGTCAAGAGAATAAAGACAAAAATTTAACAGCGAATAAGGTGAGTATAGCTGAAGTCAGAAGTCAATCTTTCCTCTCAATAAAAAACAAAAATAAAGATACAGCAGATTCCATTAAGGGTGAGATACACTCATCGCGGGCAAGATGCCCGCACTTGCATTTATTTAATTGTTAATTTCTGTACTTCATATACTTGGAATATGTTGTATTTTTGGGGATAGGGAGTTGGCAATTTTTACCCCTATTGATACTTCTAGGATGCTGATTTTATATTGATACATTTCTTCCTTCTTCCCTCTTCCTTCTTCCTTCTTCCTTCTTCCTTCTTTCAATTGCAATAAACTGCATCTAAGAATAAGGTGAGTATAGCTGAAGTCAGAAGTCAATCTTTCATATCAAGAAAAAACAAAAAGAAAGATACAGCAGATTCCATTAAGGGTGAGATAAACTCATCGCGGGCAAGATGCCCGCACTTGCATTTATTTAATTGTTAATCTCTGTATTTCATATACTTGGAATATGTTGTATTTTTGGCGATAGGAAGTTGGAAATTTTTACCCCTATTGATACTTCTAGGATGCTGATTTTATATTGATACATTTCTTCCTTCTTCCCTCTTCCTTCTTCCTTCTTCCTTCTTTCAATTGCAATAAACTGCATCTAAGAATAAGGTGAGTATAGCTGAAGTCAGAAGTCAATATTTCCTATCAATAAAAAACAAAAATAAAGATACAGCAGATTCCATTAAGGGTGAGATATATCCATGGCGGGCAAGATGTCCGCACTTGCATTTATTTAATTGTTAATCTCTGTATTTCATATACTTGGAATATGTTGTATTTTTGGGGATAGGGAGTTGGAAATTTTTACCCCTATTGATACTTCTAGGATGCTGATTTTATATTGATACATTTCTTCCTTCTTCCCTCTTCCTTCTTCCTTCTTCCTTCTGACTTCTTTTAATTCCGATAAACTTCATCTAAAATATTGCCATTTGCCGCAATTAATTGAATATGTAATGGCATTTGACCTGCTGCATGAGTCGAACAACTCAGACAAGGATCGTAAGCTCGAATACCTGCTTCAACTCTGTTTAACATTCCTTCTGGAATTTGATTATTGTGAATATAATGTTTGGCAATTTGAGTCACAGTTTGATTCATTGCCAGATTATTTTGACCAGTGGCAATAATCATATTTACTTTCTGAATAATTCCATTTTCATCTACTTTGTAATGATGGAATAAAGTACCTCTTGGCGCTTCACTAACTCCCACTCCTTCCAGACAGTTAATACCAGCAGTAGCGCAAGTACGAGGAGAAACAATATCCGGGTCATCTATCAATTGTTCAATTCTTTCTAAACAAGCAATAATTTCTATCAAACGAGCATAATGATAGAAGAAAGAAGAAGTAGGAACACCACCTACCCGCTCTTGCATTTCTTTTAATTCTCGGTCTGCTTTTTCTGTACCTATCTGAGAACAAACATTTAAACGAGCAAGAGGTCCGACACGATAAATTCCATCAGGATAACCCATTGGTTTGTAATAGGGAAATTTCAAATAAGACCAACTTTCTACCGCTTCCCCTAAAAATTCCTGATAATTATCTTCGCTTAAATTATCGGCAACAATATTACCTTCACTATCAGTAAACCTGAGCTTTCCTCCGTAATGTTCCCAGTCACCATTTGCACCAACTAATCCCATAAATAATGATGGAAACTTACCAAAAACTTCAGCTTCAGTTTTTAATTCGTTATCCAACAAACCCTTAAATAAACTAATAGCAGTATTAGTAGTTTCAAAAGATTCTGGGAGACGATTTTTTATCCATTCTCGTCCCTCTTCAGATAAGGGAGAACGTACACCACCAGGTACCGCCCAAGCAGCATGAATTTTTTTTGCTCCTAACAATTCTATGACAGTTTGACCGAACTGCCTAAGTCGAATTCCTGCCCTAGCTAAATCTGGATTTTCCTCCATTAAACCAAAGACATTTCGTTTAGCTGGATCGCTATCCCAACCTAATAGAAAATCAGGACTACTAAGATGGAAAAAACTTAAAGCATGGGATTGAGTTAACTGCCCTAAATTCATCATTCGACGTAATTTTTCTCCTGCGGGAGGAACTTGCACTGCGAGAATTTTATCCCCTGTTTTAGCAGAAGCTAATAAATGACTTACTGGGCAAATACCGCAAATTCTAGCTGTTATTCCTGCCATTTCTGTAAAAGGTCGCCCTTCACAAAATTTTTCAAAGCCACGATATTCTACAACATGAAATCTACAGTCGGATACTTCTCCTGCATCATCTAATATTACTGATATTTTGGCATGACCTTCGATTCTAGTTACTGGGTCAATAACTATTGTTTTAGACATAATTTATTTTCTCCTTTAGTTGATAAATTTATGATTTTTGCTGATGAATTTTTGGCAGTTTGTTTGCTTGATTTAACAATTGATTTCTTTCTATTTACAAGTGGGAGCTTTTTCCCAAGGTTGTTGAGAATTCCAGATACCTAAACCTGCTTGTTTTGCAGTATTTTGAGCGTTCAAATAAGCATTTTTTGAATTAGGACAAGTATTATTCAAATATTTACAAAACAGAGCAGCTTGACCTTCTCTAACCATTTGTAAATTAATGGAAGTATTATCTTTAAATATTTCTGCCACCATGCGATTGTAGCTAGTATCACCTGTATCTCTAATAGTGATTCTTGTTCCAATAGGTAACAATTCTGAAATTCTCTTTTTGGAATCATCAAAAAAAGGTTTTTCTCCTCTTTCTGGAGTATCGATGCAGGCTAAACGAATTCTACAAAGTTGTGCATTTCCTTTCCAGGGAACTCGACATTGTGGCATTGCAATATCTACAGTGTCCCCATCAACAATATTAACAATACTTGTCTGTTGATTAGCAAAAGACTGGGGAGTATTTAGGATAGATGAAAGTATGAAAATTCCACAGGATATGAATGCTAAAATTAGACTAATTTTGCGTATTTTTATCATATTTTTTTGAGTAGGTTGGGTTAAGCGAGGGCGCAACCCAACAAAAAAGATGTGTAGGTTAGAGTTAAAATTTGTCCTTAATTAAAAGTAAATAGGAAAGTGATTTTAGTAGTTTTGCTTGAGGAAGCAAAACCCAAGCTCTTAAAATTCAACTCTAGGTTTTGAGAAGATTATAAAATTTATTTGTCAAACCCACCTCTACTTTGTTTATCAGTTTTATTCTAATTACAAACGCGGGCTTTTCTCCAATATTGTCGAGAATTCCAGATACCTAAACCTGCTTGTTTGGCAGAATTTTGAGCGTTCAAATAAGCAGTTTTTGAACTAGGGCAAGTATCTTTTAGATGTTTACAGAAAAGAGAAGCTTTTCCTTCACTAACCAGTTGTAAATTAATGGAAGTATTATCTTTAAATACTTCTGAAACTATCCGCTGACGACTACTTTTCCCTGTATCGCTTACTAATACTATTGTACCTCTAGGAATCAGTGTTTCAAGTCTACTTTTGGCAGCCTCAAAAAACGGACTATCCCCATAATCTTGCCCATCAATACAAGCAAGTTGTAGACGACATAATTGTGAATTTCCTTCCCAAGGAATGCGACATTGTGACATAGTAACTTCTAAAGTATCTCCATCAATAATCTGAGAAATTCTTGCCTGTTGAGTAGCTAAAGACTGGGGAGTATTTAATAGAGATAAAAGTATTAAAATTCCACAGGATACAACAGCTAAAATTAGACTAATTTTGCGTATTTTCATCAGCTTTTTTTGAATAGGTTGGGTTAAGCGACAGTGCAACTCAACAAGAAGATGTGTAGGTTAGCGTTAAAATTTGTCATTATTATGAAGGTAAAAGGAAAGGAATTTTTCATTTCAGCATCTCTTGATTAGGACTTACGCAGATACGCTATATATAGTACTCATAACTATTGTCCAATAGTTACTGGACTCTATACACAGTGTCTTTGCGTAAGTCCTGTTGATATCTTATTTCTTTAAGATGTTGATTATTCTATTTCATATTACAGCTAAGTAAATTATTATAGGAGGCGAGCGAGACGCTCGCACTGGGGTAAAATACAGCAAATTCTAAGTATGTGATGTACAAATATTAACGTTGAAATATATGTAGTGCGGGCATCTTGCCCGCTAGTAATGTACCTAAGTGAGATGAAATTCGCTATAATTTCCCTTCTTCCTTCTTACCGAATAATTAATAATTAACAATTAAATAATTCTGGTTTAAAGCTTCCCCTTTTAAGGGGAAACAAAGAAATAATATTTCCTTATATTCAATTCCGTAACGGTTTTAACCAGAGGTAATTATCAATTATCCATTATCAATTATCCATTAATTAATTCTTCCTTCTTTTACCCAAACTTAATCATTTCTCGACCTGCCATTTTTGGTATTTCACCCTTTAATAAAGGTTCTAAAGTCGCCTTAATTCTATCGGCAGAAGGCGGACATCCAGGCATAAAAATATCCACTGGAACAACTTCATGCACTGGTCGAACTTTATCAAGTAATTCTGGTACAATTCCCGGCGCATTTGGTAATTGCTTATTTTCATCTGCCAACTCTAAATAACTTCTTTCTAAAACAGGTTTCGTACCACCCAACATATTTCGCATAGCTGGCACATTAGCAGTAACAGCACAATCACCAAAAGAAATTAAAGTTTTAGTCTTTTTCCTCACCTCAAAAATTATTTCTAAATTATCCTGATTAGCAATACCTCCTTCCACTAAACAAACATCTACATTTTCTGGATATTCTTTAATATCACTTCCCACCGGACTATAAACAACCTCGACATGATTCGCCAGTTCAAACAACCATTCATCTAAGTCGAGAAACGACATATGACAGCCAGAACATCCAGCTAACCAAACAGTGGCAAATTTTATTTTTTTCGACATAATTAATACCTTTAATTAGGGAGTACCATTTCACGGAATTCAAAAGTCAAAAGTCAAAAGTCATGCATTATGATTTTATAGCTTAAAAACTTTGACGCTACAGTAATTTCAGGATGTTTCAAATTGGTAGAATAGGGAATAGGTAGTTTTATCTCTAACTGTATTTCAAGAGTTGCTCTAAAACACCTTTTATTTGACTTCTAAATTCTAAATTCTAAATTCTAAATTCATTCACCTTGTCCATTGTTTATTCTCCCTAGCATTAACCAAAAATTCCAACTTAGAGCGATCGCGCTCCATTTCAGCTACCGTTGCCCCTTGACGGAAAATTGCACCAGTGGGACAAGCATCCACACACTTACCACAAGAAGTACAAGCATCCACCTCTCCCCAAGGTTGATTCAAACCAGAAACAATATAACAAGCAGCACCACGACTTCCCACATCCCAAACGTGCGCTCCCTCTATTTCATTACAAACCCGCACACAGCGAGTACACAAAATACAACGATTATGATCTATACCAAACTGCTTGTGAGATAGATCCATTCCCCGATCTGGGAAACGATAGGGAAACCGAGTATGATCCATCCCCACCTCTACTGCCATATTTTGCAATTCGCAATTCCCATTCGCAACACAAACCGCACAAACATGATTGCCCTCAGAAAATAACAATTCCACCAACATCCGTCTATATTCTTGCAACTTCTGAGTTTGAGTCTGAATTTTCATTCCCTCGGCAACCTCAGTCACGCAAGCAGGCAATAATTTTCTCGCCCCAGAAACTTCTACCATACATAACCGACAAGCACCAATATCCGTAACTCCCTCCAAATGACAGAGAGTAGGAATATGAACCCCTGCTTCCTTAGCAGCTTCAAGAATAGTAGTTCCCTCCTCAACTGCAATTTGATTGCCATCAATAGTTAACGTTTTTACTGACATATTTTTTTTCTCCTAATATTATACCAATTTGATAAGTGTTTTCTACAATTTATTGAGTAGGGGAGTAGGGGAGTAGGGGAGTAGGGGAGTAGTAAACATAAGAATAATTAACGATAACTGGCGTGCTAATTACCAAAAAAGTCATTCCGCCTGTGTTAATTACTTAATAATTGAAGTTTCACCTAAGTTAAGCATTATTTTTTCACGCTTGGTATTGCACTTCTTGTTATATCAAGTCTCATTAATTAGCCATAATTAAGTTAACTATCTTTAGTCATCTTTAGATGACTTCTACTGTGAGCCAAGAAATTTATTTCTTGGCGGATGACATGACTCGCCAAGGATTTCAATCCTTGACTAATAATTTAAGTCATCTTAAGATGACTCTTAAGAAGTATGCCATCTTTTTCATCTTTTTATATTGTGGTTAATTAGTGCAACTTGATATTAAAAGTAAAATTACAGAGCTTTTCAACTCTTATAAACCACTTAAATATTTAGGGAGTTAGTATTTTACTTACTCCTTCTTCTCTACTGACTCCTGACTCCTGACTCCTTCTTCAATTAGCAGCAGTTACAACTTTACCATTGCTGGAAAACTCCGACTCCTGCAATAAATCTAGATATTCTTGCTTAAAATAGCGCAACGTACTCAAAACCGGATTAGGTGCAGTCATTCCCAAACCACATAAGCTAGTATCTTTCACCACATAAGACAACTCCTCCAACCTTTCTAGATCAATAGCAGTCGCCTGTTTATTCAAAATTTTCGTCAGCAAAGCATATAACTGCACCGTACCAGCGCGACAAGGAATACATTTTCCACAAGTTTCACCACGACAAAATTCCATGTAAAACTGCGCCACCTCAACCATGCTAGTTTCCTTATCCATAATCACCATGCCACCTGAACCCATCATCGAACCAACTTTGCTGAGAGAATCATAGTCTACAGTAGTGTCGAGCATTGAAACAGGAATACACCCACCGGAAGGTCCCCCTGTTTGTACCGCTTTCACTTCCCCACCAGGAACACCACCTCCCATTTCTTCAACAATTTCCCGCAGAGTAATTCCCATTGGTACCTCAATTAAACCGTTATTTCTAACTTTACCTGTGAGGGCAAATATTTTTGTGCCTTTGCTGTTTTCAGTACCAATACTCGCGTACCACTCTGCACCTCTTTTCAGAATAGGGGCAATGTTGGCAAAAGTTTCCACGTTATTAATGAGGGTTGGATATCCCCAAAGTCCAGACTGAGCAGGATATGGCGGACGGGGTACGGGGTTGCCACGTTTACCTTCCACTGATTGAATGAGGGCGGTTTCTTCCCCACAAACAAATGCACCAGCACCGATGCGGATATCAATTTTGAAGTCAAAAGGACAGTCGAATATTTGACTACCCAAGAGTCCGTATTTTTTTGCTTGTTGAATGGCTTTTTGTAACCGTTGGATGGCGAGGGGATATTCAGCACGGACGTAAATGAAACCGTGATTTGCTCCCACAGCATAACCAGCGATCGCCATTCCTTCTAATACTAAATGGGGGTCGCTTTCTAATACACTCCTGTCCATAAATGCCCCTGGATCTCCTTCATCACCGTTGCAGATAATATATTTCTGACCTTCTGGCATTTTGGCGACGGTTGCCCATTTTAAACCAGTGGGATAACCTCCACCACCCCTACCGCGCAAACCACTGCGAGTAATTTCGTCCACGACTTCACCGGAAGTCATTTCATGTAACGCATGGTACAGAGATTGATATCCACCGACGGCGACATATTCTTCGATGCGTTCGGGATTAATTTTTCCTGTGTGTTCCCTGACGATGCGGAGTTGATGAGAAAAGAATGGGTGTTGAGGATCGCCTTTAATAACTTCGGTGGTACCGCCATTGAGTGCGTCGATAATACTGGCAGCATTTTCGGGTTCTACTTCTTCGTAGAGGGTGTCGTCGGGGTCTATTTGTACCAGGGGACCGCGTCCGCAAAATCCCATACAACCTACTCCTACTACTTCGACACGCTCTTCCAACCCTGCTGTTTTAACTGCATTTTTCATATTTTTCATTACATCTACAGAATTAGCCGCTTGACAACCTGTAGATGTGCAGCAGTGAACTCGAATGCTTTTTTGTCTATTTTTTTCTGTTTCGGCAATGTCGAGTAAATCTTGATAGTCCATATATTTTTCTCCTTTCTTATTTCTAGCTATTAGCACTGAGCAATCAGCAGTTATAGTGCTATGTGCAAGTCAATCAGAAGTCAAAAGTCAATCAGAAGTCAAAAGTTAAAAGTTAAAAGTTAGAAATTAGAAATCAGAAGTCATCCCTGATATCATGTCCGGTAGCATCGGAGCGTGTATAAAATAAAGGTGACACTCTTGAGAAAACCTTCTGCCTCCTGCCTCCTGCCTCCTGCCTCCTGCCTTCCTTCCACCAAAGTCTAATTATTCAACCGGACATGATATGACTAACTTTGAGCATTTATAAATGTTTGTGCCCTATTTGGGTAGTGCTATAGCTTTTTTTTCCTTGAGTTTGATTTTGATTTATCAGGACTTACGCATTGACAATAGATATAGGGTGTCGCTCAGTTACGCTACCGCTAACACACCCTACTGGCGCGTCAAGTTTGAAAATGTGGGGAGCGAAAATATAGACCTCTCCCCCCTTTCCAAGGGGGGTTGGGGGGGATCAGAGAGTTAATTTTACCCACAATTTTAGCCTAGACGCGCTACTACCAATAGCGTTTATGCGTAAGTCCTGTTTATAAGT
>NZ_JAAHHG010000180.1 GCF_010692555.1 Okeania sp. SIO3B5
CGTCCGCGCACGAGTTTCCGAGTGCCCCCCGGCAACTAATAATACTATAGCATATATTCAATTGACTTAACATAAAAATAAAAAGTCCCCTTCAAAGGGGAGGCTTTAAACCCAATTTTTCGGTAAAAGCCAGGCATTTCAACCCAAGCTAATAGCTGATATCATGTCCGGTAGCATCGGAGCGTGTATAAAATTAAGGTGACACTCTTGAGAAAACCTTCTGCCTCCCCCCCTTTCAAAGGGGGGTAGGGGGGATGCCTCCTGCCTTCGGACAACCATTGTCTAATTATTCAACCGGACATGATATGACAGCTAGTTAACATTAAATTATTTCCTAATTTTCGCTCAAAAAAGGATTAAAATATATGTAGTTAATTACCTTAAGATACTTTATATATATCCAGTTATTAATGCTAAAATAGAAGTGGTAGCTTCAAGTCAATGGAGTTTTCTACTAAACTCTTTTTTTCTTATACCAATTTCCTAAAGTCAGACTACACATAACTTGAAATATTAGTTTTCAAGCTTGATAGATACTTTTACAAGTGTTGTTTCAGTTTATGAAATTGGTATTACTTAATTAGGGTTTGCTGATTAAATATCACGCGTATTGACTGATATTGGTTGGAGCAATTTTAGGTCTGGAAAAAGTATCGGCTTTTCGGTTAATAAAGTTGAAAAAATGAGTATTTTGGGGCAGGGGCGAGGTAGACAAATCAAGAAAGCATTATTTCAAGGACTTCCTCTATAACTTCCCTAAACTCCTGACTCTTAACTATTCCCTATTCCCTGCCTCAGCAAAAAGACTTTTTCAACAAACCCTAATTAGTGAATAATTTTGACTACTCCCCGTAGCTGTTGCCGAGGGGATTCTAAGTTGATACTACGCAACACCAATAAATCCTTGTTGCTTCGTTTTTTCGAGCGCTGACCAAAGATACAGTCTTTGGGGACAATTTCCGCAGTGCCCCTACACAGTCGGCTTAAGTTTAACCCTAGCCTTTTGCTTACTTTTGTCTAAACATTTGTATATTAAAATAATAGCACAGGACAACTAAAGTTGTCTAGTCTAAACGACTCGCTTGTTTTCATCCCCCGCTTAAAACACGGGGGCTTTCAACGTCGCTTTTCGGTAATTTTTAGGAGAAATATTGTGTCATCAGAACAAGACGATCGGATTAAACAATTATTTATATTAGAAGCAGAAGAACATTTAGTTACTCTAGAAACTGGGTTGGTAGATTTGAAGTCTACAATGTCAGATTCTGAAGCTATTAATGATATGTTTAGAGCAGCTCATTCTGTAAAAGGTGGAGCTGCTATGTTAGGAATGCACAGTGTACAAAAAGTAGCTCACCGTTTAGAAGATTGTTTCAAAATCATACGCGAAAATCCTGTTGATATTAACCAAACAGTAGAGTCTCAATTTTTAAAAGGGTATGATACTCTCAAAGAGTTAGTAGAACGTCTACAAAGTCCCTATGGTTTGAGGGAAGAAGAGGGACAAGAGATTGTTGATAGTGCTTTGCCTATATTTTCAGAATTAGAAACTAATTTGAATACTTTAGTGAGTGGTGGTACTGTTTCGCCATCTACTAATGGGAAGACAATATCTAAATCTAATTTTGCTCAACAAGTTAAAAGTAAGTTAAAAGAAATATTAGAGGTGTTTAAACAGGCTGACTCTCCTGACTCTAGAAAACAGCTTACAGAGCTTTGTAATGGTTTGTTGAAGTTGGATGAAAATACAGAAATTTGGAAGAGTTTAGTTACATATTCTCGACAGGCGATCGCTAGTTCTAAGTTGTCTTATCAAATTCTAGCTCCTGTAATTATTAAAGAACTTAATCAAGCCAGTGAGTTGATCCAAGCAGGAAAAGTACAGGAAATAGTAGCGAGTCAAGACCTTAAGGAAATAGCAAAAGCTTCTGAGCAGAAAAAAGTAACTTTGCCAAAAGAACCTAAAGAGTTAGTGCAATTAATTATTAAAAGTTTTAATCATAAGCAACTCGAAGCGATCGCTCGATTATTAGTTAAGCACGTTAAATCGTCCAAAAATAATTGAAAGAGGGAACAGGGGTAATAATTAATAATTAATAATTAATAATTAATAATTAGGGTTTGCTGATTAAATATCAAAGCATTGACTGATATTTATTTTAGCATTTTTTTGTCTAAAAAAGTGGCAGTTTTTCAGATCAAAGAGCTGCATAAAGCTAGTATTTTGGATTGTTGAAAAGATGTCTAATTTAGATTCAATCTGGTCTTTGATATTACAATTGGTTGTAGTTTGAGTTCTCATCCACCTCTTCCTTCTTCCTTCTTCCTTCTTCCTTCTTCCTTTTTCCTTCTTCTTTCTGCAATACTTTCCTCAAGTTTACGCAAAGCACGATTAACTTTTTCTTCTAACTTTTGAAACTGATGTTGTTGTAGATCGCTCCACTCTGGCAACTTATTAATAAACTGCTGTAAATCAATAATCACACTTTTTAAATCATTAATTTGCTGTAATTCCGGTCGTTGTTTAAACTGCTGAGAAATCATTTCTAGCTCTGTTTGTAACAGTTTAATAGTTTGCTCCTGAATATCAAATCGATTAGACAAACTTTTCATAGTTTCCAGCAAAGGTTTAATATTGATATCTTCCTGATTATTTTCTAAGTTTTTAGCAGCAGATTCAAAAAAAGCTATACTATTTTTCAACTGAGAAATCATTTGGTAAATTGACTTTTGATATTGCTCTAGTTTTCCAGCAGTATCAAATTTAATTACTTTAATTTGTGTTGCTAATTTATGTCGATTAACTAAATTAATTAACAGAGAAATTAAAACACACCCTACTGCATAAATAATTGGTTTATCGAATATATAATTTGCCAAAAATCCGACAACAGAAGCAGTAATAAAAATATATTCAGCAATTTCTAATGTCATGTTCGGATAATCACTTATAAAAAAACTTTATCCCTTTTAACCCTTTCTTCCCTTCTGCCTCCTGCCTCCAGCATAGCTGCCTTCCTTCCTCCAAAGTGTAAGTATTCAACCGAACATGATATAAAAGACTACAACGATAGAACATATTTATATATTTTTTAATTTACCTCTCAACATTATTATACAGCAGAAGAAAGAATTCATTAATGGATAATGGATAATGGATAATGGATAATTACCTCTATCCCCTCTGTCTTTTATGCTAAGTTATTGAGGTTTTTCAAATAGGACTTATGCTGATGATGAACCTCAAACAGAGGAATGTTTTCCCTCCTGTTCCCTGTTCCCTGTTCTCTGTTCCCTGCTGTAGATAAAGAAATTCGTGAAGGATTATTGTCTCCTGAGCTAACAGTTATAGTAATAATTTTTGCATCAATTAATCGTACTTCTTTTGGTGGTTTATCTATGCCAGGATTAATTAAATATGCAGGAAAAAAAGCTGCACTTAAACTCAGTCGAATAGCATTACCTTTCTCAATTTTTATACAAGTTGGCTGTAAAGATATTTTTACTGGTAAATCCTTAGAAACAACCTTGATATAACCTTGGGTAAAATTATAAACATTGCCGTTTGGTTTAACTTCAGATAACACAGCCGAAAGGTCAAAACTACTGGTATCTGCTATACAATATACTTCTACATAAATATCTCCAGCTATGTGTAAATCTTCTGTTAAAAATTCAGAAGTATAAGTCAAAATATCGGTACGACAATCTAATTCTGAACGTTCAAAAGAACCAGCCGGAAATGTGGCATGACCCCCCAATGCTGGAACAGGTCGCCAAGGGTCATGTACGAATATATCATCAGTAGAAATATCAGGGCAATTATCGTTAAGTTTTCCTGAATCTTCTCTCATATTAGCAAGTCCTGTACTAGCTAAATAATAGAACCGATAATTATTACTCGGCCAGGAATCAAAATTACGCCATTCGTTACTTCCCATCTCAAATAAAGAAACAGGCGATCGCTCTAATATTCCTGTATTTATTCCTTTAAGAAATTGATTGAACCATAATATTTGTATATCATCTATGGGGTTAGAAGCTGCCAAACCATAATTTACAGCTCCTAGTTTTCTTCCCCAAGGAATATGAGACCAAGGACCTACTATTAATTGTTGTAAGAATTTACTACGACAAAATATTTTTTTATACAGATTAATTGTACCTCGCAAATAAGTATCAAACCAACCACCAATATGTAACATTGGTAGGTCTATATTTTCTAAATTTGGTGATAAATTTTGCCAATATTCGCCAGGTTGATAATTTTCTAACCATTGATGGTAAAAAGAATCTATCCCATACTTATTCATTACTTCCGATAAAGCAGGAATTGAAGTAGAAAAAGACAAATTTTTAGCAGCTTGATAAAGTTCTTGATATGCTCGTTCATCTTCTTGTAAACGAGCAGTTTCTGTTGCTAATTGAATTGCCCAACCCAAGTTTGTTTGTAAACAAAATGCTCCTCCTTCGTAAGCCCATTCTGAATATAAATTATCAGCAATCATAGCAGGACAAATTGTTTTTAAAGCAGGAAGTTTAGCACTAGCAGCATATAGTTGAGTCATACCTTGATAAGAGAATCCATACATTCCTATTTTGCCAGTGCTACCTGGTAAATTTGCTGCCCAATTAATAGTATCAATTCCATCTTCAATTTCATGGGCAAATAGTTGAAATTCTCCTTCAGATGTACCTCTACCTCGTACATCTTGAATAATCACAATATAACCATGGGAAGCATACCATTTTGGATGAGCATAGACTACTGTAGAAGCGATCGCTCTGCCATAAGGTTGTCGCATTAATAGGACTGGAAATTCACCCTCTGCATCAGGATGATAAATATCAGCATCTAAACGTATTCCATCTCTGGTAAATACTGAAGCTGTTTTTTTGGGTAAAACTTTCATTTTTAGGGAATAGGGAATAGGGAACAGGGAACAGGGAATAGGGAGTAGGGAGTAGGGAGTAGGGAGTAGGGAAGAGGGTATAGAAATTAATATTAGACATCTCCAATAATCAAAAATAAAATCAATTATTATCCATAAATTATCAATTCTCTATCCCTGTTGCCTGTTGCCAGATGAGCTGTTACCTCTTTTCTGGAGATGTCTATTGAACTGTACCTCACTATCTTAAAAAGTACTGTAATACTCCGCCATCTACAGGATGTTTAAAAGCTTGTTGGGGTTTGAGTTCTCATCCACTTTCATTTTTAGGGAATAGGGAATAGGGAGTAGGGAGTAGGGAGTAGGGAGTAGGAAAGAGGGTATAGAGATTAATATTAGACATCTCCAATAATCAAAAATAAAATCAATTATTATCCATAAATTATCAATTCTCTATCCCTGTTGCCTGTTGCCAGATGAGCTGTTACCTCTTTTCTGGAGATGTCTATTGAACTGTACCTCACTATCTTAAAAAGTACTGTAATACTCCGCCATCTACAGGATGTTTAAAAGCTTGTTGGGGTTTGAGTTCTCATCCACTTCTTCCTTCTTCCTTTTTCCTTCTTCCTTCTTAAAAACAAGTTGAACGAGAAAGAACTTGCATATCTTCTTCATCTAAATCTACTGGTATTCCACTACGAATTAGTTCGGCAAAATCTTCATTAGGCACCATAATACATAAAGCATAAAGACGAGTTAAACCAGTATTTTCTATGACATGAACCCCTGTTGGTGGTACTAGAATACTATCACCAGCACGAATATTAATAGATTTTCCGTCACATATTGCCCTTCCTTCTCCTTTAATAATAAAGAACATTTCTACCGCTAAATTATGTCGATTTGGAGGAGTTTTTCCCCCAACATCAAAAATTTCTAAACATACAGTTAAAGAAGCATTGGCAATGACAGGATCGAAAATAATTGCTAATCGATTACTATCATGGGGACTAATACGATATGCTTGATAATCTTGGGGAGACTTAAGGATTGGAATCATGCATTGAGTAATCATTTTTTTATAGGTATATAGTATTAACTTATTCAGGAAATTATTGATTATTTAGTTGTAGTTTTGCTTAGGAACAATGACATAAGAGCTATTCATGTTGGCATTAAAAATTATGGTTTTTATCTGGCAATAAATAAAAGATTTTTGGCAATTTTACTTTTTATTTGAAATGAACAATTTTTCCTTCTACCTTCTACCTTCTGCCTTCTGCCTTCTTCCTTCTTATATCATGTCCGGATAATCAGTGATAAAAAACTTTTTCTCGTGAGCGCCTTTTCTTCCCTTCTGCCTCCTGCATCCTGCCTCCTGCCTTCTGCATCCTGCCTCCTGCCTTCTGCCTTCTGCCTCCTGCCTTCTTCAATTAATAGCCTCTAAAATAGCACAAGAATTTGTGACAAACCCAAAACATTGTTTCACATTATAAATAGTAGCTTGCCAACAATATTCAGGGGAAGTAGTAGCAGTACAGTCCGAAACTAAAATGCAGTCATAACCAAGGAAATTTGCATCTTGTAATGTTGCCATTACACATTGATCTGCATTCACTCCTGCAAATAAGAGAGTTGTTTTGCCAATATTTCGCAGGATGCTATCAAGAGGAGTATCCCAAAACCCACTCATCCTATATTTACTGACACGAATATCTTCTGGTTGTTGCTCTAACTCATCAACAACTGCTGCTGCCCAACTTCCTTCTATAAGTACAGGGGCATTATTTTTTGGCAGTGGGTCTCCTAAACCTATACCTTTACCAGTGGGGTTATACACATGGCGTAACCCGGCGCTAATATTCAGTAAGTCTGGGCGGTTTCCCCAGTTTAACCAAATTATCGGGACGTTTTGCGATCGCAGTTGTGGTAAAAAATTTATTAGTGGTTGAATTGGAGACCTTGCAGGTGTTACATCTACGTCAATATGAGCTAACCAACCATCAGGGTGACAGAAGTCATTTTGCATATCTATAATTAGAATTGCTGTTTTAGCTAAATCTAATTTAATACTTTTGGTTTCAGTTTTAATGACAATGGATTGAGCAGGAAGAGAAGGACGAGTAATATCTGCAGTTGTCTCATCAACTGCCCACGCATTGGGTGGTATACCCAGAGTTTCAAGGGAGGAATTCTGCATTACAGCTTACCGGGTGAATTCATCAATAAAATCACAAAGAGCATAGAAAAATTCTCTATAACTCACCCTTATTTTCGTCGATCGTAATATTATTGCTTGTATTATTTAATAAATTTTTAATTTTCCTATTAATTGTTTGGGTAATTTTTATTTTTAAATGTTTGTATGGTAAACTGAAGGTTCAAAAACTTTAAATAGGGTTTGCTGATTAAATATCAAAGTCTTTATAGATAAAGGTTTTAGCCTCTTTAGATCGTGAAAAAGTACCTAATTTTCGCCTTATAATGCTCAAAAAGTGAGTATTTTGGCGTATAGTTGGGCAGAGTTGGCAAGGGATAATTTTTCCGACTACCTCCTCTACAACTCCCTCCAACTCTTGAGTTTTAGCTACTCCCTACTCCCCTCCTGGGAGGGGCGAGGGGTGGGTCCCTACTTCCTGCCTTAGCAAAAAGACTTTTGAGCGCAAGCCCTAAATAACAATTTAGCCAATCCTTTTCTTTATAAGAAGAGATAATTAGGGATTGCTGATTAACTATCAAAGTATTCACATATAAAAGTTTTAGCCTTATTAGGTTGAAAAAAAGTACCATATTTTCGGCTAAGAAGGCTCAAAAAGTTAGTATTTGTGTAAGAGTTGGGCAGAAAAATTAAGGGACAAAACGCCCGCTCCTACCTCCTCGCTCATTCCCTATTCCTTCTGTCTTCCCCTCCTGGGAGGGGCGAGGGGTGGGTTGTCTCCTGTCTCCTCCCCCCACTAAAAGACTTTTTCAGCAAACCCTAATTATTAATTATTAATTATTAATTATTAATTGTTGAACTACTCCCTTAATAGAAAATTTAAAACTCCTGAGTTAAAACCCAGGAGAATAAAAAAGACATATTTCCAAAGCTCCAAATCTATATTCATAGATAATTAAACTATTTAACAGCATTACTTATTAGTTGTATAGGTGCATCTCTCCAGAGTTGGTCTAGTCTATTAGCTGGCATCGTTAAGTACAAAACATCACCAGAATTCAAGGTCGCATTTAACAATTCCCAACCATGAATTTCCCGACCGTTGCTTTCTATATACAAAGGTACAAAATCAGCACTGCTAGCTACTTGTTGAACAATTTTTCCGCAAAAAGGATGTCCCGGTGTAATTAAAGTGGCTAATGCTACCCACAAACTATCTGCTGTAATTCCATTACCAAGAATTCTACCACCGATCGCTGCAGCAGCAAAAGCAGGGGAAGCTAATTCTGTGGGACTAAGTACAGACTCAAACTCAAAAACCTGTTGTACCATTAGAGCTAAGTGCGGGTCTTGACTTCTCACCACAACTGTCATTTTAGGAACAAGTCCCTTAGCACTCAGAGCAATTTCTAAATTAATAATATCATTACCAGTTACAGCTAAAAGTGCTTCAGCTTTTTCAATATTGGCAACTTCTAGAGTCGTAGATAAACTTGCATCTCCCTCAATCACAGGAATTTTCATAGATCTGGCAGTATTGAGAAATCGACAGTTAGGGTTACGCTCTACCACTACTACTTCATACCCACTACCAATCAGTTGCTCGGCAATATGTAAACCAATGCCACCAAACCCACAAATAATGTAATGTTGTTTTAGTGGTATTCGAGCAGCATCCCAATACTCTTGGAAGCGAGTACCTAATACAAAATCATTCAGCAGCGCATAACAAATACCGACGATCGCCGTTCCCACAAGCATCATGATCGAAGTAAATACTTTGATACTGCCTGGTGCTTGTTCGGCTATTTTTTCATTTCCCCCTGCTCCTGTAATCATCCCAACTGTAAAGTAGAGAGAATCAACAAAGCTGTTATTCAGATTTATACTAATATAAGTAATAGTGCAGAATAACACAGTTACTAACAGAGCTAAGTTGAGAACTACTGCTGATTTACTGTGTCGCTGAAATTGCCTGAGTCTGCCAAATGCCTTGAATAAGTAATAAACTAAATTTTGTCTACGAGTTCGCACCTTTGGTTTGCTAGAAAGAATCAGACGATCTCCTACCTGTAACTCCCGCTCTTCTACTACTGCAGAGACCAAATCTATTGGATTTGCCACTGGTATATAGTAGATCAACATTAGAGAGCGATCGTCCCACAAAGAACTCAGTTTACGACCTTTCCAAGGATGATTATGGCCGATTAATTCTTCTCGCATTGGCCAGGTCTGATTGTATATGTGTAGCTGGCCAATAGCATGATTTCCTAAAGCTGCAAAAGCAAATACCGGAGCTGCTAAAGCTGACACACTCATTGTTGTATGGTCGGTTAGAGTGTGGTCTAGGCGATCGCCCAAACTTGTATTAAATAGACGATTGATAATCCGAATTTTTGGATTGAGAATTCTTGCTAACATTAAGACGGCCAAATTAACAGACTCATCTTTCCCTGCTAAAACCAGAGTATGAGCGCTTTGAATGCCTGCTGCCAATAAGGTAGATGCTGAACGAAAGTTGCCGACAATAATCTCTGTACCCTCTCCACGGAGTGGGCGATCGCTTATACCTACAACTGTTGCACCCTGCTGTCTTAATAGACGAAATATTTTGTAGCCGGTACGACCCAAGCCACAGACTATTATTCTAGGTTTCATTAGACCGGGAAAGTTATTAAAGTAATGTTAAGAAGTCATCTTTTAGTTTTTCCTATAAACTATCATTGGTTATTTGTACTAAAAAAAATGTAACTTACAACACTGTTTCTTTCCTAATATTGATCTTTAGTTCTTATCAATAGTCATTATTTTTATTGATTTATATTGATTTTTTGACACAAAAATTAATGTTGCTTTTTAATTTTTATCAATCATTCAACTTTGACTATCATTATTTTTTTTAGTTGGTTACACAAATTAGTTTAAATTCAGTTATTTTTCAAACTAATCAACCTTCTTAATGATTCATAGTTCTAACAAAAAAAAGAACAAATATCTCAAAGTAATATTGATTTTTTATCGAGGTAAAAAAAATTTTTATAGTGCGTAGCGCTAGGGAATAGGGAACAGGGAACAGCAAACGTTCATTAATTGATAATTGATAATTGATAATTGATAATTGATAATTGATAATTGATAATTACCTCTGGTTAAAACCGTTACGGAATTGAATATAAGGAAATATTATTTCTTTTCTTGGTCGATGGTCAGACAGCGAGGAGACCCGCTCTTATCAGAGCCGCTCTGCTTTATATGTTGCGGAGCAAAACGCCATCCCATCCTACGGAATGCTCCGCAAACGACCGCCTTTTTCCCCTTAAAAGGCTATCCATATTACCCACATCTTTCTTAACATAAAACTTGACAAAATAGACGAGTTATGCATAAGCCTTGGCTCGGCTTTTTCGGGAGAAAAAACGTATAGAAAAATACATTTTTTTTGACGACTTCAGTAGTTTTACTTAGCTACTACGATTTTTTCTCCTTTCTCCCCTGCTCCCTGCTCCCCTGCTCCCCACAAGGGTTTCAAGACTTATGGGTAAGGGATAGTTAAAAGGGTAGGCTTTAAACCAGAATTATTTAATTATTAATTATTCGGTAAAAGGGTTTTAGAATTGAAAAATGTCCTAACCAAACTAATTCTTGTAGTGCTATAAATGATTATTCTTATTTGAAGAATATAGTATATCATTGCTATCAAAAGTCAGGATATTGATTAGTAAATCCTTTTTATATTCAGGATATAAGCGGTCATTTCAGTTATCAGTTATCAGTACCTCTGCAATAATGAAGCTTGACATAAGGAATAGTCTCTTTTTTTAACTTCTGACTTCTGACTTCTTGAACCAAAAATGATATCAAAACAAATAATTGATAAATTTTAGACCTTCAAAAGTAATTAGAGATATTATATCATGTCCGAAGGCAATCGTTTGTGTAAAAGTTAGCGTAAATATCTACAGGGAATTTAAGTTTTTTTCTTGCTCTTTCTTAAGTTTTTCTGCCTGTTTCCTGTTCCCTACCTTTGCTATACAATACCGATGCTACCGGACATAATATTAGTTTGAATTATATAGGACTTACGCAGATACGCTATATATAGCGCTCAAAACTGTTGTCCAATAGTACTTGCACTCTATAAATAGTGCCTTTGCGTAAGTCCTGTTATAAATATAACTGCAGTAGAATATAGATTTCCATGATCGAAGTTAAAGATATTAGCGAACAAGGACTTTTAAAAGTATTACACCGTTTTTGTCCCACAGAAGTTGTTGGGGATGATGCTGCTATTGTGCCAATTCAACCCAACAAATCATTAGTAGTCACAACTGATACACTCGTTGATGGAGTACATTTTAGCGATCGCACCACTTCCCCTAAAGATGTCGGTTGGCGTAGCGCTGCTGCCAACTTATCCGATCTTGCTGCAATGGGTGCATTCCCTATTGGTATTACGATCGCTCTCGGTTTGACTGGCAATACTACCGTTGCTTGGGTTGAACAACTTTACCAAGGAATTTCTGAATGCCTACAACCATACAATACTCCTATAGTCGGTGGAGACATTGTGCGATCGCCTATCCGTACTATCTCAATTACTGCTTTCGGACAAATTGAACCTTCACAAACTATTCTTCGTTCAAATTGTCAACCTCAAAACGCGATCGTTGCTACTGGAGTACATGGAGCATCAAAAGCGGGATTAGAATTATTACTGCATCCAGAATTAGGTAAATTTCTCACAGAAGCAGAACGTTCTTCCTTAATATTAGCTCACCAACGTCCTAGGCCAAGACTTGATATTTTAACAAATTTATGGAATTGCTTATCTTTAAATAGTTCTAGCAGTGTAGATCAGAACAAAAACTCAATTTTAGTAGGAGGAATGGACAGTAGTGATGGGCTAGCAGATGCGATCGTTCAGATTTGTCAAGCATCTCAAGTCGGAGCTAGGATCGATCGCAATCAAATTCCCATTCCTTCTTCTTTAACTAAACTTGTCTCACCCGAACAAGCATTAAAGTGGGCACTCTATGGAGGAGAAGATTTCGAGCTAGTTTTGTGCTTACCTCCAATTTGTGGCCAAGAATTAGTAAAAAAAATTGGAGTCGGTGCAGCCATAGTAGGTACAACCACAGACGACACCGACATCTTATTAATAGATAGCCAAGGAACTTACCCAAACGAGCAACTTACACTTAGCCAAGGATTTCAACATTTTTGAAAAAGTTATTTATCTTAGGTTTTTAATTCAATTTCAATTGTCAGACAATCAAAACTCAAACAAACTAAGCAGGCCACTTCTGTGCCACAGTTTCAGCCAAGTCTACAACACGCTGACTATAACCCCATTCATTATCATACCAAGCAATAACCTTCACTATATCGCCACCCATAACCATTGTCAGACTAGCATCTACAATAGAAGATGAATCATTACCACGAAAATCACAAGAAACCAAAGGCAGATCGCAGTATTCAATGATACCCTTCATTGGTCCATTAGCAGCTTCTTGTATAATTTCGTTAACTTGTTCAGTAAAAGTATTTTTCTCAACCTGAGCTACAAGGTCAACAACAGAAACGTTAGGAGTAGGTACCCGCATCGCGATACCATTTAACTTACCTTTCATTTCTGGAATTACCAGAGCTACTGCTTTAGCTGCACCCGTAGAAGTTGGTACAATATTTACAGCCGCTGCTCTGGCCCGCCGTACATCTCTGTGACTAGCATCCAAAATACGTTGGTCGCCAGTGTAACTATGAGTTGTAGTCATTGTACCTTTAATAATGCCAAAGTTGTCATTTATAACTTTGACCACTGGAGCTAGACAGTTGGTTGTACAACTAGCATTACTGACAATATCGTAATCATCATGCTCATAATCTTGATGGTTAACACCTACGACAAAAGTACCAACTTTTCCACCCTTACCAGGAGCAGTAATTAAAACCTTTTTTGCTCCAGCCTGTAAATGCTTTGAGGCTCCTTCCTCAGTTACAAATACACCTGTAGCCTCAATAACTAGATCGATATTCCAGTCTGCCCATGGTAAATTTAAAGGATTACGGTCAGATACACACTTAATTGTTTTACCATTAACTGTGATAGAATTTTCATCCGAACTAATATCTACACCCTTTAATGTGCCCAACATTGAATCATACCTTAGTAGGTGAGCATTGGTTTTAGGGTCGGAAGTATCATTGATAGCAATAACATCAAGTTGGCTATCTGTACGAGTTAACCAGCAACGTAAAAAATTTCGTCCAATCCTTCCAAAACCATTTATAGCAACTCTAATCACTTTTTACCTCCTAACAACAGCAATAAATCATGTATAATTAAAGTTTGTGACAGTTTTACAAACTGAATTAATCCAGTTTCAGTATTAACTAGCTATCAGCTATCACCATTTCAGCAGCCTCCTGCGGAGTGCTTCTTTCAGAGGAGCTTTCCTATAGTCATGCTGCGCAAACACTTTTCATGTCGCGCAGCGAAACGTTAACAGCTTTTTGACCTTGGGTTTATACCCCGGCAACTAATGCGCCGGATGCTTGAGTCGGGGTTGAAATCCCCGACTAGGGCGTAAAAAAAGTCAATCATGCTGACCGCTGACCGTTGACCGCTGACTGCTGACTGCTGACTGCTATTTAATTGAGCCAGTCCCCGTGCTGCCCCACTGGGTACTTTTTGGGAGTTTCAGATATTAATTTCAGCCTTAAACTCTGCCGTACCTTCATCTCAAATCCCTAACTTTTTCAGAAGTGATATGAATTTTAGAAAGGAGAGCTTAAAAGAAAATTAATCTTGACCATTATCATACAGCAAAATGGTAGTTTGGTAATTTTTTTGTAGGTTAATTACGATCCCTGCCATTGATCGAGTCAGCTATGGCATTAAATTTAAGTTTTTGTTCACAGCTTGTTGTATAAAGGAACCTATGTGGATAAAGGTATAGAAATTTTCACTATTTTTGTCAAAAGTCAAAACAATAAAAGTCAAAAGTCAAAATAGAAGGAGAAAATTTTTTCTGCTCCACTAATTATCCTGGGACAGTTTACAGCGGTTTTAATTTGGGTAGACCACAGTAGGGACCTTCCATGGAACGTCCCTACAAGATTTTGCTTGTGAAGATGTAGTTCATCAATGAGCAAAAGCACTGTAAGTAGTAAGGAAGTATAGAAGCTGATAAAAAACTTTTGTTGAATAGTTTTATAGTAAGTTATCTATAACAAATTTTTGGGGTATTGATAGCCTATGCTCGGCTATATCGGTGATTTTTACAAAAACTTTGCTGCTCAATTTCAAGTAAGTCAGAATTAGCGACTCATGAGTTATTAGTTCAGTAATTTGCTGTCCAATCACCAATACTTGAATAGCAACCTCAATTGTGAATGATAATTAATAATTTATTTTGTCTGGTTAAATTCCATAAATACTTATTCTTTTTTTTGTGAAAAATCCTGATGATTTATCCTTGATTAATTTTTCGAGGTATGTCCGGAAAAAGACTGGCCAGTAGGTAAAGATTTGATAGAAAACAAACTAATTGCAAGTAATAGAGCTGATTAACTAAACTAACCAGTATTTTTGGTAAATTACTGCTAGACTCTATCTAAAAAAAAAAAATCCTGGTATGATATCGCGTGTTACGGGCGCAGTGTGGTGTATTAAGGAGTAATTAATGTCTAAATATGTTGACTTCAGTGGTAGGCCGTTTCATTTTATTGGTATTGGAGGCATCGGAATGTCAGCTCTGGCTTACATTTTAGCCAAACGCAATTTACCAACTTATGGATCGGATCTAAAATCAAGCCATATAACAAAGCGTTTGCAAGCAATAGGAACTCATATTTTTTGGCGTCAAGATGCCAAAAATTTTGAATTATTTCAACAAATTTCCCAACAGAAAAATTTATCTCTGTCAAATCACTCAAGTTTAAATTTATCCCCTATAAATCTCCGTTTAAGCACAGAAGCATTAATGACGGAAAAGCACAATGGTAGAATGGAGGATAACAAAAAAAATTCTCAACTGCCACAAGTAATTTGTTCAACAGCAATTAATCAAACTAACTCTGAGTATAAAGCCGCAATTACACTAGGATGTCCAATTTTACATCGTTCGGACCTATTAGCAGCTCTAATTCAGGATTATCAAAGTATAGCTGTAGCAGGAACCCATGGCAAGACTACAACTAGCAGTCTCATTGGATTTATGCTTCTAGAAACTGGTTTAGATCCCACCATTGTGATTGGTGGAGAGGTAGATGCTTGGGAAGGTAATGCTCGTTTAGGTAACAGCACTTATCTAGTAGCAGAAGCAGATGAATCAGATGGCTCTCTGGTTAAATTATCTGCACACATTGGTGTAGTAACAAATATTGAATTAGACCATCCAGATCATTATGAAAGTTTAGATCAGGTAGTAGAAACTTTCAAGGTATTTAAAGAAAACTGTCAAACTTTGGTAGGTTGTATAGATTGTTCTACAGTTAAAAACTTCCTCCAGCCAGCTATTAGCTATAGTCTTAACTCAGATAATAATGCAGACTATACAGTTGATTGTGTAGATTATCAATCTAATGTTACCTTGGCTCGTGTTTGGGAGCGAGGCCAAATTCTGGGAGAGTTACAGTTGGGGTTATTGGGTAAACATAACTTAAGTAATGCTTTAGCTGCTGTAGCAGTAGGGAGATTACTAGGTTTAGAATTTGCTGCTATTGCTTTGGCGATCGCTAAATTTGAAGGCGCTCATCGTCGATTTGAAAACCGTGGAGAGTGCAATGGTATTGTATTTATTGATGACTATGCTCACCATCCTAGTGAAGTTAGTGCAACTTTAGCTGCAGCTAGCTTACGAAAAAACAGTCAAAAAGTGACTACAAAATCTCAGATATATACAACAAGTTTATCTTTGACAAAACAAAATAACTCATCGCCGATCCAAAGAGTTGTTGCTATATTCCAACCTCATCGTCATAGTCGTACTCAAGCTTTTGTTTCAGAGTTTGCTAAGTCATTTAACGATGCCGATCTAGTGATTGTTACTGATATCTATAGTGCAGGAGAATCACCATTGGATAAAATCAGTGGCCCACAAGTAGCTGAAGCAATTTCTGATTATCATCAACAGGTTTACTATCAACCATCTTTAGAATCAGTAACTGCATTTTTACATGAAGTCTTAAGACCAGGGGATCTGGCAATATTTCTTGGTGCTGGCAACCTCAATAAAATTATTCCAGAGGTTATGGCATATTATCAAAAACCTCACTATCGGGTTGTATCTACTGAAACAGCTTATGTAGAGGAACATTCAGTTGAGTTAGCTAACTCTTAAACAATATCTTTAAAATTACGATAATTCAAGTATTAGTTATGACCATGACTCTCCCTGATCACATAGCTAGTTCAGCTAAAAGGCCACAAGATAAACCTATTCCACTACTGGGAACAGATTGTGTAATTAGGTCTAATGTTCCTTTGGCTCCTCTAACATCTTTCCGAGTAGGAGGGCCTGCTGAATGGTATGTTACACCAAAAAAATTAGATCAATTACAAGCAAGTTTTCAATTTGCTCACTCTGAAGGACTACCAATTACTTTGCTAGGAGCAGGTTCTAATATGTTAGTGAGCGATCATGGTTTACCAGGATTAGTTATTAGTACTCGTAACCTCCGTCACATTAACTTTGAACAAGAAACAGGTCTTTTAACTGTAGGTGCTGGTGAATCATTACCACGCATTGCTTGGAAGGCAGCTAGAATGGGTTGGCAAGGTTTGGAGTGGGTTGTTGGTATCCCTGGTACTGTTGGTGGTGCTGTGGTAATGAATGCTGGGGCACAAGGTAAATGTATAGCTGATATATTACTTAATGTCCATGTTATGTTGCCTGATGGTCAGATAAAAATTCTGTCTCCTCAAGATTTGGAATACAGCTACAGGCATTCTAGCCTACAAGGTAAGTCTATTTTGGTTGCTCAAGCTACTTTTCAGTTACAACCAGGGGAAAATTCTGCTTTGGTAACTGCTATAACTTCTGAAAATTTTAACAAGCGAAAGACTAGCCAACCTTATCATTTACCTAGTTGTGGTAGTGTTTTTCGCAATCCTGGGCCAAAAGCTGCTGGTTGGTTAATTGAACAAACTGGACTTAAGGGTTATCAAATAGGTATGGCTCAGGTTGCTCACCGTCATGCAAACTTTATTCTTAATTGCGGGGGAGCTAAAGCTAACGATATTTTCCAATTGATATATCATGTTCAAGAACGGGTGGAAAAGCAATGGTCTTTTTTATTAAAGCCAGAGGTAAAAATGATCGGAGATTTTTCAGGAGCAGCAACTTTCTAGTACCAGCACACTCAACCTTTGCTTCTAGCTAGTTAAACAATCTAGTCAAGTACAAATTAGGTACACAAAATGGATAAATCAGCTTTAGATACCGAGTTTTTCTGTTAATTATTCAGATTTTAACTACAAGTAAATTACCATTAGGTTTCGATTAGTAATAGTTACTAAAATTGGCAGAAGTTTCAGATTCCCCACCTTCTGAATTAATTACTATATTTTAGGCAGTCTATGGTCTATAAAAAGCTTTTAAATAATATTATTGCTAATTATGGTATTGGGAAATCTTGAATAAATAAGGGCTGGAAATGGCAGGTTCGTCAAATTATTAATTTAATTAGGTACTAAAAATCTATTGTAGTGTTATGATTTTTATGTAAAAATGCCATGATGTTATATATAAGGTAGGTGCGCATTTTTATGGGCTCCTACTAATGCACAAAATCTAACTAGATTCTGTATAAATATATTGAGAATCTAGAAGAATTAAAATATGTTTAGACCAGAAGGCATTAGGCAACTATCGGTCTTGGAAGGACTGCTGCTGTTCGCGCAGCGTCCCGTAGGGAAGGAGGGGAAGTCAGACCAAAAGGTGGACGTAAGTCTGTCTTAAGGCATTCCCCTGTGAGTAAAGATGCCCCAACTTCAGCATAGTAAGTTGGGGGTAAAGACAGAAAGCGAAAACTTATCTAAAGTTCATCAAACTTACTCATAACTATAGCTATAAAACTAAAATAAGCAAGTTTATTCAGTTGTCTATCCGTTATCAGCTACAATTAAGAGAT
>NZ_JAAHHG010000181.1 GCF_010692555.1 Okeania sp. SIO3B5
GCGCTCAAAATCGGCAAATTTTGGCAAATTTCACTGTTCCACTATCCCCATTACTCCCATTCTCCCGCTCATCCTTAATCTACAATACTTTGAAACAGCCCTGCTCTCCCAGGAGGGGAATAAAAAACTGATAGTATAAGACTTTTAGCTATTGGACAGTTCTTGTAATTTGTAAATATGCCAGCACACATTGCTATATCTCAAGTTTGTCATGTAGGTTGGGTTGAAGAAAAATATCATGTCCGGTTGAATACTTACACTTTGGAGGAAGGAAGGCAGAAGGCAGCTATGCTGGAGGCAGAAGGTTTTCTCCCATTGTCACCTTAATTTTATACACGCTCCGATGCTACCGGACAAGAAATAAACCCAACACCAACATATTTAGGATAACTACATCTGCCGATCAATTATGGAATCAAAAAGTCAATGTTTATTCAAACAACTTTTTACTTTCCATTCTTAAATCAACCTGTTGCCTCCTACCTCAAAAATTAGGTGATTACAGTAGGTTCTTCCCTGCCTGTAAGATTCTTAATTTGAGCTATTTCGTCTGCTAGACTAATCAGAGGAGACAAAGCTTCCTGAGTATCTTCATCATGTTTGCTAGCATCTGGTTCATAACTTTCCACATATAACCGCAGAGTTGCACCTTGAGTACCTGTACCTGAAAGTCGGAACACAATGCGAGAACCATCAGTGAAACCAATACGAACACCCTGTTTTTCACTAACACTACCATCTACCGGGTCAGTATAGCTAAAATCATCAGCATATTTCACCTCATATTGACCAAATTTCTTTCCTGGAAGAGAAGGTAATAGGGAACGCAAATTTCCCATCAAAGTATTAGCTTTATCTGTTTCTATCCCTTCATAGTCATGGCGAGAATAATAATTGCGACCGTAAGTTTTCCAGTGTTCCTTCACAATATCTTCTACAGACTCTTGCCGTGCTGCTAAAATATTCAACCAGAATAAAACAGCCCAAAGTCCGTCTTTTTCCCGCACATGATTAGACCCTGTACCAAAACTCTCCTCACCACAAAGAGTAGCTTTGTCCGCATCTAACAAATTACCAAAAAACTTCCAACCAGTCGGAGTTTCATAACAGTCAATACCCATCTTCTCAGCTACTCTGTCTGGTGCTGCCGAAGTTGGCATCGATCGCGCAATACCAGCCAAACCAGAACTATATCCAGGAACCAACTTAGCATTAGCTGCCAATACTGCCAAACTATCGCTAGGAGTCACAAAGAAATTTTTGCCTAAAATCATATTGCGATCGCCATCTCCATCAGAAGCAGCACCAAAGTCAGGAGCATTATCTCCGAACATGACTTCTACCAAGTCGTGAGCATATACCAAATTCGGGTCTGGATGTCCTCCACCAAAATCTTCCAGAGGTATACCATTTTGTACTGTACCTGCGGGAGCGCCTAACCGTTGCTCAAAAATATCTTTAGCATAACCTCCAGTAACAGCGTGTAATGAGTCCATACACATCCGGAATTGACCAGACTTTAGCAGTTCTGATATTTTAGCAAAATCAAACAATGATTCCATCAACTCAGCGTAGTCTGCCACAGAGTCAATAACTTCTACTGTCATTTCCCCTAAATTATTACTGCCCAATTGGTCTAAATTAATATCCGCAGCTTCTATTATTTTGTAGCTATCTATAACTTTACTGCGCTCATAAATGGCACTCGTGACCTTTTCCGGAGCGGGGCCACCATTACTAATATTGTACTTAACACCAAAGTCCTCTTCTGGTCCACCTGGGTTATGACTAGCAGAAAGGATTATACCACCAAAGGCTTGATTTTTGCGGATGATACAGGAAGCAGCAGGAGTGGAAAGAATCCCACCTTGACCCACTAACATTCTACCCACCCCATTAGCAGCAGCCATTTTCAGAATTATTTGGATCGCCTGACGGTTGTAATAACGACCATCACCACCAAGCACAAATGTTTGACCTTCAATGTTTTCTAGACTATCAAAGATAGACTGAATAAAGTTTTCTAGATAGTGGGGTTGTTTAAAAGTTGGTACTTTTTTGCGGAGTCCTGAAGTGCCTGGTTTTTGGTCACTAAAAGGTTGTGTTGTAACTGTCTGTATGTTCATAAAGTTTATTCCTATTTTACAACTTTCTATATTAGAGGAATTCCTGCCAAAGTCTTATAATATCTAGTTTTTTCGCCAATTAATACTTAAGTTGATATCTACTATCATTGCATCATGGCCATTAATATTTTTATAACTCATAGCTTGACTGTTTCTGTTTTAACTTTTACACCAAATATGACGCGTTTGAATAATTAATTTTTTGGTGTTGAGCAAATGTGCTTATGGTTAAGATCGGGTTAATAACATAGAGAATTTTTGAGCTACAAAAATCTAAATTTTTAATAAAGAAAAAGTAGATTGCAATTGACAATCTGTTACTGATTGAATTAATTAATACTCCTTTAAAATTCTCTACAATTATGAATCAAACCAAACTTTTATTCATTGACTCTAAGGTAGAAAATTACCATCATCTCATTGCAGAGGTCGATCTAAAGACAAAAGTAGTTATCCTAGAACCCAATGGAAATGGTATAGACAAAATAGCTGAAAACTTAGGTAAATACCATCAGGTAGAGACAATTCATATTATTTCTCATGGCGCAAAAGGTACTTTGTATTTGGGAAACAGTATCCTGAATTTAGATAACATTCATCAATATGCTGAGAGTATTCAACAGTGGGGCAAATGTTTGTCTGCTGGTGGAGAAATCTTGATTTATGGTTGTCAGGTGGCAAGTGGTAAAGAAGGTAGAGAATTTGTTCGACAACTGCATCAACTCACAGGAGCAAATATTGCAGCATCAGAAACACTGACTGGAAATGTTAGCAGAGGTGGTAACTGGAATTTAGAAGTAATATTTGGTCAACTAAAGTCAGCGTTAGCATTTACACCAGAAGTTAGGGCAAGTTATCCAGGGGTATTAGCAAATATTGTGGTGGATACTACTGATGATGTAGTAGATGATAGTGATGGTGTGATTTCTTTACGGGAAGCAATTATTGAGGCCAACAGTACCCCAGAAGATGACACTATTCAATTGACAGCAGGAGCAACATATAATCTGACTATTTCAGGGAGTGATGAAGATGCTGCTGCTACCGGAGATTTAGATATTGTTGCTGGAGGTGGAGAAATAACAGTTATTTCAGAGGGAGAAGAACAAGCTGTTATTAATGCGGGAGGTGAAACAGGAATCAATGACAGGGTGTTTCATGTTTTGGAAGGTGCTGCCCTACAGTTGGAAAATGTAGAAGTAACTGATGGGTTTGTCACTCGTAGCAATGGTGGAGGTATTTACAACTCAGGTACACTTACTATCAACAACAGCACTATTAGTGGTAATTCAGCAAATGATGGTGGAGGCATCTACTACTTAGGCATTGGTGGTGGAGGCATCTACAACACAGGTACACTTACTATCAGCAACAGCACCATTAGTGGTAATTCAGCAGCAGATTATGGCGGTGGTATCGACAACACAGGTACACTTACTATCAGCAACAGCACCATTAGTAGTAATTCGGGATATTTTAGTGGTGGCATCAAAAACAGAGGCACTGCCAATATCAGCAACAGCACTATTAGTAGTAATAATGGTGGTGGCATCTTCAATGATTTTTATGGTACAGCCAATGTCAACAACAGCACTGTTAGTAGCAATGAAACACTTGGATTTGGTATTAGTGGTGGCATAGAAAACCAAGGCACAGCCAATATCAGCAACACCACTCTTAGCGACAATTCAGCTAATTTTTATGGTAGTGGTGGTATAGGCAACTCAGGCACTGCCAATATCAGCAATAGTATTATCACTGGTAATTCAGGTTCTTCTAGTTCTTTTACTGGTGGTCCTATTGGTGGTGGTGGCATAGGCAACTCAGGCACTGCCAATATCAGCAACAGCACTATTAGTAGTAATAATGGTGATGGAATTATCAACGGCGACTACACATTCTCAGGCGACAGTATCAGTATCAGTAACAGCATTATCAGTGATAATAATGGTTTTGGCATCGACAACATAGCTACAGCTAGTATCAATAACAATACTATCAGTGGTAATAGCTTCGAAGGTATTAGATGCCATGGTAGTGCCAGTATCAGCAATAGTACTATTAGTGGCAATCGTGGAGGCATCTGGCAACAATCAGGCAATACCAGTATCAGCAATAGTACTATTAGTGGGAATTCAAGTGTTGGTATCAATAATGACAGAGGCAATACCAGTATCAGCAATAGTACTATTAGTGGGAATTCAAGTGTTGGTATCAATAATGACAGAGGCATAGCCAGTATCAGCAATAGTACCATTACTCGTAATGGAGTTCTTTCAGAGCTAGGAGGTGGTATTCTCCAAAAAGGATACATTTATTATTTTTATTATTTTGATTATGGGTACAAGCTTTATGCTACCACAACTATTACCTCTAGCATTATTTCAGGTAATATCAACAGCGATGTTGACTCCATTAACATTATCTATGACAATATCAACAGTGACGTTGACTTCGTAGAAAGTAACAATACTCTGATCAGTGGTGGCAATAATCTCATTGGCACAGGTAACGCCATTGATAATTTCAACGGTGAGAATGACCAAACAGGTGTCACCAACCCTCTACTTGGAGAATTAGCAGACAATGGTGGCTCCACCTTCACCCATTTGCCTCTCCCCAATAGTCCCGTCATTGATGCAGGTAGTAATCCCAACGCACTTACTACGGACCAACGAGGAGAACCACGGTTTGTAGGCGAAGGGGTTGATATTGGTGCAGTGGAATTGCAAAACTCACCAAACATTACTGGCACTCCTAATGACGACCGCCTCAACGGCACAGATGAAAACAATATCATTACAGGTCTGGCAGGTAATGATACTATTAATGGTCGTGGTGGTGATGACCAAATTATCGGTAGTCGAGGTAGCGACTTCCTCTTTGGCAAAGACGGCAACGATACCCTCCAAGGTCGTCAAGGTAGCGATCGCCTCTTTGGTGGTAATGGTGAAGACTCTCTCCTTGGTGGTCAAGATCGCGATCGCTTCAATGGTGGTACGGGTAATGATACTCTGACTGGTGGAGCAAGTATTGACCGCTTTATTTTTGCTACGAATGATGAATTTGACTCAGATGATATTGGAATAGATAGCATCACCGACTTTGTTCCAGGACAAGATATTATTCTCCTAGACAAAAGCACTTTTACTGAAATTACCAGTGACTCAGGAGTAGGTTTCAGCGTTAATATTGAATTTGCCATAGTTACCAGTGATGCTGAGGCAGAAACTTCGGAAGCATTTATTGTTTATAACAGCAACAACGGTAAATTGTTCTACAATGCCAATGGTACAGCAGCAGAATTTGGCAGTGGTGGTGAATTTGCTAATCTCACGAATATTGCATCTATTAGTGAGGATGATTTCTTGCTCAGAGGTTAACGCGCGTCAGAAGTTAGAAGTTAACCCACCCCCGCCCCTCCCAGGAGGGGAGCCAGGAGAGGAAATAGGGGATTTGAGTTTCGCTCCAAAAATATTGTGCCAGTCAAGGCGGGGTTGCGCGACCTATATTATTTCGATCAACTCTTGACATAAAATAATATTAAGAAATTAGGCAATAATACAAAATGATGGTATAGTGTAGTTTTACTCTACAAGCCTCCTAAGATTATGAATCAAACCAAACTTTTATTCATTGACTCTAAGGTAGAAAATTACCATCATTTAATTCCAGAGGTAGATCCTCAGACAAAAGTAGTTATCCTAGAACCCAATGAAAATGGTATAGACAAAATAGCTGAAAACTTAGGTAAATACCATCAGGTAGAGACAATTCATATTATTTCTCATGGGGCAAAAGGTAGTTTGTACTTGGGAAACAGTATCCTGAGTTTAAACAATATTCATCAATATGCTGAGACTATTCAAAAGTGGGGCAAATCTTTATCTGCTGATGGAGAGATATTAATTTATGGTTGTCAGGTAGCAAGTGGTAAAGAAGGTAAAGAATTTATTCGACAACTGCATCAACTCACAGGGGCAAATATTGCAGCATCAGAAACACTGACTGGAAATGCTAACAAAGGTGGTAACTGGAATTTAGAAGTAATATTCGGTCAACTCAAGTCAGCATTGGCATTTACTCCAGAAGTTAGGGCAAGTTATCCAGGGGTATTGGCAAATATTGTGGTGGATACTACTGATGATGTAGTGGATAATAGTGATGGAGTTACTTCTTTGCGGGAAGCAATTATTGAAGCTAACAGTACCCCGGAAGATGATACTATTCAACTGACAGCAGGAGCAACTTATGATCTGACTATTTCAGGGAGTGATGAAGATGCTGCTGCCACAGGAGATTTAGATATTGTTGCTGGTGGTGGGGAAATTACTGTTATTTCTGAGGGAGAGGAAAAAGCTGTTATTGATGCTGGGGGTGACAGTGGAATAGGCGATCGGGTATTTCACGTTCTGGATAATGCCACCCTGCAATTAGAAAATGTAGAAGTTACTGGTGGGTTAGTAAGTAATGCTCCAGGTGTTGGCATTTACAACTTAAGTACGGTCAGTATCAATGACAGCACTATTAGTGGTAATTTAGCAGATTTGGGTGAATACATTCACTACACAAGTACTCGTGGTGGAGGTATCTACAACACAGGCACAGTCAGTATCAGCAACAGCACTATTAGTGGTAATGGAGCATATCCTAATGGAGACATCTTCTACGAAAGAATTTATGGTGGAGGCATCTACAACACAGGCACAGTCAGTATCAGCGACAGCACTATTAGTGATAACTCAGCCTTTGATGGTGGAGGCATCCAAAACACAGGTACAGTCAATATTAACAACAGCACTATTAGTGGTAATGATGTAGGAAATGTGTTGATTGGTACTGGTGGTGGCATCAACAACCTCTCCTTAGGCATAGTCAGTATCAGCAACAGCAATATTAGTGGTAATAGAGCAGATTATAATGGTGGAGGTATCTCTAACAGAGGCACAGTTAGTATTAACAACAGCACTATTAATGGCAATAGAGCAGAGTATTTTTCTCATGGTGGAGGTATCTCTAACAGTGGCACAGTCAGTATTAACAACAGCACTATCAATGGTAATCACGGAAATGATGGTGGAGGCATCTCCAACTCAGGCACAGCCAGTATCAGCAACAGCAGTATTAGTGACAATTCAGCGTTCTATTATAAAGGAGGAGGTGGTGGTGGTGGCATCTCCAACGGAGGCACAGTCAGTATTAACAACAGCACTATTAGTGGCAATAATGCATATTCTTTGGGTGGAGGCATCTCCAACGGAGGCACAGTCAGTATTAACAACAGCACTATTAGTGGCAATAATGCAGATTATTTTACGGGTGGAGGTATCTTTAACAGTGGCACAGCCAGTATTGGTAGCAGCACTATTAGTGATAACTCAGTTCGTGGTTTTGGTTCAATATTTGGATTTAATCTTGTTGGTGGTGGTGGTATCTCCAACATAGGCACAGTCAGTATTAACAACAGCAGTATTAGTGGCAATCTCACAGAGTATTTTTCTAATGGTGGAGGTATCTACAACAGAGGCACAGCCAGTATCAACAACAGCACTATCAGTGGTAATTCAGCATATTTGGGTGGTGGTGGCCTTGACAATTCAGGTGGCACAGCAATCATTAACAACAGTACCATTACTCGTAATGAAGCTCCCTCAGACTCAGGAAGTGGCATTCTCCAAAAAGCTTATTTTAGAGAATTTTATTTTGACAACGGCAACAAATCTTATTACGCTACCACTACTGTAACTTCTAGCATTATCTCTGGTAATATCAACAGTGACGTTGACTCCATAGAAAGTAACAATACTCTTATCAGTGGTGGCAATAATCTAATTGGCACAGGCAACGCCATCAATAATTTCAACGGTGACAACGACCAAACAGGTATCGCCGATCCTCTACTTGGAGAATTAGCAGACAATGGTGGCTCCACCTTCACCCATTTACCTCTCCCCAATAGTCCCGTCATTGATGCAGGTAGTAATCCCAACGCACTTACTACTGACCAACGAGGAGAACCACGGTTTGTAGGGGAGGGGGTTGATATTGGTGCAGTGGAATTGCAAAACTCACCAAACATTACTGGCACTCCTAATGACGACCGCCTCAATGGTACAAATGAAAACAACACTATTAGAGGTTTGGCAGGTAATGACACTATTAACGGTCGTGGTGGTGATGACCAAATTATTGGTAGCCGAGGTAGCGACTTCCTCTATGGAAAAGACGGCGATGATACTCTAGAAGGTCGTCAAGATAACGATCGCCTCTTTGGTGGTAATGGTGAAGACTCTCTCGTTGGTGGTCAAGGTCGCGATCGCTTCAATGGTGGTGCTGGTAACGATACTCTGACTGGTGGAGCAAGTATTGACCGTTTTATTTTCAATACGACTGATGAATTTACCCCCGCAGATTTTGGGATAGATAGCATCACGGACTTTGTGCCAGAACAAGATAAAATACTCCTAGACAAAAGTACATTTACAGCTATTACCAGTAACTCAGGAACAGGTTTCAGCGTTAATATTGAATTTGCCATAGTTACCAGTGACTCTGATGCCGAAACCTCAGAAGCATTCATTGTTTACAACAGCAACAACGGTAAATTGTTCTACAATGCCAATGGTACAGAAGCAGAATTTGGCAGTGGTGGTGAATTTGCTAATCTCACGAATATTGCATCTATTAGTGAGGATGATTTCTTGCTCAGAGGATAAACTGTAAATATAAAATAGTATTAAGAAATTAGGAAATCATACAAAATGATGGTATATTGTAGTTTGACTCTACAACCCTCCTAGATTATGAATCAAACCAAACTATTATTCATTGACTCGAAGGTAGAAAATTACGATCGCCTCATCTCAGAGGTCGATCCTCAGACAAGAATAGTTGTCCTACAACCCAATCAAAATGGTATAGACAAAATAGCTGAAAACTTAGGTAAATACCATCAGGTAGAGACAATTCATATTATTTCTCATGGAGAAACTGGCACTTTGTACTTGGGAAATAGTATCCTGAAAAATGACAATATTCATCTATATGTTGAGAGTATTCAACAGTGGGGCAAATGTTTGTCTGCTGATGGAGAAATATTGATTTATGGTTGTCAGGTGGCAAGCGGTAAGGAAGGTAAAGAATTTGCCCGACAACTGCATCAACTCACAGGAGCAAATATTGCTGCTTCGGAAACACTAACTGGAAATGTTAGTAGAGGTGGTAACTGGAATTTAGAGGTAATATTTGGTCAACTCAAGTCAGCATTGGCATTTACCCCAGAAGTTAGGACAAGTTATCCAGGGGTATTGGCAAATATTGTGGTGGATACAACTAACGATGTAGTGGATAATAGTGATGGAGTTACTTCTCTGCGGGAAGCAATTATTGAAGCTAACAGTACCCCAGAAGATGACACTATTCAACTTACGGCAGGAGCAACATATAATCTGACTATATCAGGGAGTGAAGAAGATGCTGCTGCTACAGGAGATTTAGATATTGTTGCTGGTGGTGGAGAAATAACAATTATTTCAGAGGGAGAAGAACAAGCTGTTATTAATGCGGGAGGTGAAACAGGACTCAATGACAGGGTGTTTCATGTTTTGGAAGATGCTGCCCTACAGTTGGAGAATGTAGAAATTACTGGTGGGTTTGTAACTGGTGATTCAGGTGGTGGTATAAATAACTCAGGTACAGCTAATATTATTAATACTACTATTAGTGGTAATTCGGTAAGTTTAAATGGTGGTGGGATAAATAACTCAGGTACAGTCAGTATCAGCAATAGCACTATTACTGGCAATTCAAATAATAGCGGTGGTGGTGGCATTCACAACTCTTTGGGGATAGCTAATATCAGCGACAGCACGATCGGTAATAATTCAGCAATTTCAGGTGGTGGCATTCTCAACAATACAGGTACAGTCAGTATCAACAACAGCATTATTAGTGATAATTCAGCTAGTAGTGGTAGTGGAGGAGGTATCAACAACTTAAGTACTACAGATTACTTGTTAGGTATAACCAATATTACTAACAGCACGATCACTGGCAATTTAGCAGATTCAGGTGGTGGTATCTATAATTCAGGTATAACTAATATCAACAATAGCACTATTAGTGGCAATTCAGCAGGTAGAGCTGCTGGAATCTATAACTTCGACACAGCTAATATCAGTAACAGCACTATCACTGGCAATTCATCATTTTTTGCCGCTAGTGGCATCACAGCTGCTGGAAGTGTAATAGTTACCTCTAGCATTGTCTCTGGTAATGCCAACATTGATGCTGCCATTACACAAAGCACCAATAACTTAATCAGTGGCAACAATAACTTGATTGGCACAGGTAACGCTATCAATAGCTTCAATGGCGATCGCGACCAAGTAGGCATCACTGACCCCCTACTGGCAGACCTAGCTGACAATGGTGGCCCTACCTTGACCCATTTACCTCTGTCCAATAGTCCTGCCATTGATGCAGGCAGTAATCCCAACGCACTAACCACAGACCAACGGGGCCAACCTCGATTTGCTGGTGCAGGGGTTGATATTGGTGCTGTGGAATTACAACCTACACAAGAAATCATGGGCACTGTGTCAAACGATATCCTTGATGGCACAGCAGGAGAAGATAGCATTTTTGGGTTAGATGGCAACGATGTAATTAATGGTTTAGATGATGACGATGTTTTATTTGGTAATCGAGACCTAGATACTCTCAACGGAGATGCAGGTAACGACACTATTTTTGGTGGTAGAGATGACGATTTAGTTATTGGCAACATAGGAGAAGATTTTCTCAGGGGAGATAGAGGCAGTGACTCAATTTTTGGTCAGGAAGATAACGACACAATTTTTGGTGGTAGAGATAATGATTTTGTAGATGGAGGTTTTGGTAACGATTCAATCTCAGGCGATCTAGGTAGCGACACCTTAATGGGAGGTCAAGGAATAGATACCCTGACTGGTGGTGACGATACTGATATTTTTCAATTAGCTGTTGGGGAAGGTTTAGATATTATCACCGACTTTACTGATGGTATAGATTTGATTCAATTACCAGATTTTCTCACTTTTAGTGGCCTGGGAATCAGTCAAACAGATGACAATAGCACGTTAATTACTGTAGCTGATGATGGTGAAGAATTAGCCTTTTTAAATAATGTTTCAGCATCATTAATTACAGAAACAGATTTTGTTTGATCATACCTGATCGGCTACTTAGGGCTTGCTGATTAAGTATCAAAGCATTAACTGATATTGGTTTTAGCCTTTTTTTGTCGAAAAAAGTGCGCATATTTTCGGTCGCTCAATCTCATGCATGCTAGTATTTTGGGATGGTTATGGCAGAACAATCTTGGGATGATTCTTCTGACTACTTCTTCTATAATTCCCATTCCTCCTGAATTCTGGATTCTGGATTCTGGATTCTACCCCCTACCACTCATACTTTTTCAGCAAGCCCTACTTAGATCGAGTTTGGATAAGAGTGTTATAATACTGTAGGTAGGCTTGAGAACTCTAGCGAAATCCAAAAATAATCTCTTAATGTTGGGTTTGGTGCTTCCTTAAATCAACCTACAAAGCGCGAATCTTTTACTATCAACATTTAATCGAACATGGTATTATTCATCGACTCCAAGGTAGAAAATTACGATCACCTCATCTCACAGGTTAACCCTCAAACAAAAGTAGTTATCCTACAACCCAATCAAAATGGTATAGACAAAATATCTAAAAGTTTGGGTAAATACCATCAGGTAGAGACAATTCATATTATTTCTCATGGAGCAAAAGGTACTTTGTATCTGGGAAATAGTATTCTGAATTTAAACAATATTCATCAATATACTGAGAATATTCAAAAGTGGGGCAAATGTTTATCTGCTGGTGCAGAAATATTGATTTATGGTTGTCAGGTAGCAAGGGGTAAAGAAGGTAAAGAATTTGTCCGACAACTGCATCAAATAACTGGAGCAAATATTGCTGCCTCGGAAACACTGACTGGAAATGCTAACAAAGGTGGTAACTGGAATTTAGAAATAATATTTGGTCAACTCAAGTCAGCATTGGCATTTACCCCAGAAGTTAGGGCAAGTTACGCTGGAGTATTGGCAAATATTGTGGTAGATACTACTAATGATGTAGTGGATAATAGTGATGGTGTGACATCTTTGCGGGAAGCAATTATTGAAGCTAACAGTACCCCGGAAGATGATACTATTCAACTGACAGCGGGAGTAACATATAATCTAACTATTGCAGGAAGTGAGGAAGATGGTGCTGCCACCGGAGATTTAGATATTGTTGCTGGTGGTGGAGAAATAACAGTTATTTCACAGGGAGAAGAACAGACAACTATTGATGCAGGTGGTGAAACGGGAATAGGCGATCGAGTGTTTCACGTTCTGGAGAATGGCTGGCTACAGTTAGAAAATGTAGGAGTGACTGGTGGCAGACTATCTGGTAGCTTCAGTGCTGGTGCTGGTGCTGGAATTTTTAACTTAGGCACAGCTATTATCAATAACAGTATGATTAGTAGCAATGGATCATCTGGTACTGGTGGTGGCATCAACAATTCAGGCACAGCCATTATCAATAATAGTAATATTAGTGGCAATGATTCATCTGGTACTGGTGGTGGCATCAACAATTCAGGTACAGTCAATATCAGCAATAGCACTATTAGTAGCAATTCTGCTAATAGCGCTGGCGGTGGAGGCATAAACAATTCAGGTACAGTCAATATCAGCAATAGCACTATTAGTGCAAATTACACTATTATTAGTGGTGGTGGCATTTACAATAATAACTTCGGAACAATCAGTATTAGCAATAGCATTATTAGTTCAAATTTTGGTGGTGGTGGTATTTACAATACCTCAGCCACAATTAATATCAATAACAGCACTATTAGTGGCAACTCTGGAGCTTTTGGTGGTGGTATCGGCCTAGGTACAGCAGGTGTCAATGATTCAGGTGGTACAGTTAATATCAACAACAGCACTATTAGTGGGAATGAAGCAGGTTTCGGTGGTGGTGGTATCGGCAACTCAGATGGTACAGTTAATCTCAGCCATAGCACTATTAGTAATAATTCGGCGGAAGAGTACGGTGGTGGTATCTTCAACTCAGGTACAGTTAATATCAACAACAGCACTATTAGTGATAATTCAGCTAGTGGTTATTTATCATATGGTTTAGTATATGGTGGTTATGGTGGTGGAATCTACAACTTAGTAGGCATAGCAAGTATCAAAAACAGCACTATCAGTGGTAATTCAGCAGATTATGGTGGTGGTGGCATTAGTAACTCAGGTGGTACCGCAATCATTAGCAACAGTACCATTACGGGTAATGAAGCTCCTTCAGACCTTGGAAGTGGCATTTTACAAAAAACTTATTTGAGAAGAGTTTACGATGGTAATAATTACTATGATAAATCTTATTACTCTTCTAGCACTGTCACCTCTAGCATTGTCTCTGGTAATATCAACAGTGACGTTGACTCTGTAGAAAATAACAATACTCTTACCAGTGGCGATAATAATCTCATAGGCACAGGTAATGCCATCAATGACTTCAACGGTGACAACGACCAAACAGGTATCACCAATCCTCTACTTGGAGACCTTGCTGATAACGGTGGCCCCACCTTGACCCATTTGCCTCTTCCCGATAGTCCCGCTATTGATGCAGGCAGTAATCCCAATGCACTTACCACAGACCAACGAGGGGAACCACGGTTTGTAGGCGAAGGGGTTGATATTGGTGCAGTAGAATTACAAAATTCACCACAGATAACTGGCACTCCTCAAAGCGATCGCCTCAATGGCACAAATGAAAACAACACTATTATAGGTCTGGCAGGTAATGATACGATTAATGGTCGTGGTGGTGATGACCAAATTATTGGTAGTCAAGGTAATGACTTCCTCTATGGCCAAGACGGAGATGATACTCTAGAAGGTCGTCAAGGTAGCGATCGCCTTTTTGGTGGTAATGGTAATGACTCTTTGGTAGGTGGTATTGGTCGCGATCGCTTCAATGGTGGTGCAGGTAACGATACCCTGACTGGTGGGGCAAGTATTGACCGCTTTATTTTTGCTACAAATGATGAATTTGACTCAGACGATCTCGGAGTAGATGACATTACTGACTTTGCTCCGGGACAAGATATTATTCTCCTAGACAAAAGCACGTTTACTGCTATTACCAGTAACTCAGGAGTAGGTTTCAGCATTAATATTGAATTTGCTATAGTTACCAGTGATGCTGAGGCAGAAACCTCTTCAGCAGTTATTGTTTACAATAGCAACAACGGCAAATTGTTCTACAATGCCAATGGTACAGAAGCAGAATTTGGCAGTGGTGGTGAATTTGCTAATCTCACGAATACTGCATCTATTAGTGAGGATGATTTCTTGCTCAGAGGATAAACTCTAAACATAAAATAATATTAAGAAGTTAGGAAATAATACAAAATGATGGTATATTATTGTAGTTTTACTCTACAACCTTCCTAGATTATGAATCAAACCAAACTTTTATTCATTGACTCTAAGGTAGAAAATTACCATCATTTAATTCCAGAGGTCGATCTAAAGACAAGAATAGTTATCCTACAACCCAATCAAAATGGTATAGAGCAAATATCTCAAAGTCTGGGTGAATGCTCTGATGTAGAGACAATTCATATTATTTCTCATGGGGCAAAAAATACTTTGTACCTGGGAAACAGTATCCTGAATTTAAACAATATTCATCAATATGCTGAGAGTATTCAACAGTGGGGCAAATGTTTGTCTGCTAGTGGAGAAATATTGATTTATGGTTGTCAGGTGGCAAGTGGTAAGGAAGGTAAAGAATTTGTCCTACAACTGCATCAACTCACCGGAGCAAATATTGCTGCTTCGGAAACACTGACTGGGAATGTTAGTAAAGGTGGTAACTGGAATTTAGAGGTAATATTTGGTCAACTCAAGTCAGCATTGGCATTTACCCCAGAAGTTAGGACAAGTTATCCAGGGGTATTGGCAAATATTGTGGTGGATACTACTGATGATGTAGTAGATGATAGTGATGGAGTTACTTCTCTGCGGGAAGCTATTATTGAAGCTAACAGTACCCCGGAAGATGATACTATTCAACTGACAGCAGGAGCAACATATAATCTGACTATTGCAGGAAGTGACGATGTCGCTGCTACAGGAGATTTAGATATTGTTGCTGGTGGAGGAGAAACAACAGTTATTTCTGAGGGAGGAGAACAAGCTGTTATTGATGCTGGTGGTATGGAAGGACTTAGCGATCGAGTGTTTCACGTTTTGGAAGATGCTGCTCTACAGTTAGAGAATCTAGAAATCACTCGTGGTTTTGTAAATAATCGTGGTGGAGGAATATCTAACTCAGGTACACTTACTATCAGTGATAGCACTATTAGTGGTAATTCAGCCTCTTCTTTTGGTGGAGGTGTCTACAACAGAGGTACACTTACTATCAGTGATAGCACTATTAGTAGTAATTCAGCCTCTTCTTTGGGTGGAGGCGTTGACAACTTTTTTGGTAGACTTACTATCAGTAACAGCACTATTAGTGGTAATTCAGCTTCTTATTTTGGTGGAGGTGTCAACAACATAGGTACACTTACTATCAGTGACAGTACGATTAGTGATAATTCAGCAACTAACGGTGGTGGAGGCATCTACAACTCTGAGACACTTACTATCAGCAATAGCACTATTAGTAGTAATTCAGCTTCTTATTTTGGTGGAGGTGTCAACAACAGAGGTACACTTACTATCAGTGACAGTACGGTTAGTGGTAATTCAGGGACTAATGGTGGTGGCATCTTCAATTTCGGCGGTTCCACAGTTAGTATCACTAATAGTACGATTAGCAATAATTCTGTGGATGGTACTGGTGGTGGTATCGACAACTTAGGTACAGTTAGTATCCGCTACAGCGTGATTTTTGGCAATGATGCACGATTGAGTGGTGATGGGGTCTCAAATTCAGGTACAGCCAGTATTAGCAATAGCACGATTAGTAACAATTTTACTACTGAAGCAATAAGCCATGGTATCAACAACTCAGGTACAGTCGATATCAACAACAGCAGTATTAATAATAACAATGGAGGCATTTTCAACTCAGGTACAGCCAGTATTAGCAATAGCGCTATTATTGCTAATACTGGAGCAGAGTTTGGTGCTGGTATCAACAACTCAGGTACAGCCACTATTAGCAATAGCGCTATTAGTCTTAATTCAGCATCTTTTGGTAGTGGTGGTATCAACAACGAGGGTACAGTTAGTATCAACAACAGCAGTATTAGTGTCAACGATGCACAAGCTGATGGTGGCATTGGGAACTCAGGTACAGCCACTATTAACAACAGTACTATTCGTAACAATAGTGCGCCGTTTCAAAGTGGTGGCATTGGGAACTCAGGTACAGTCACTATCAACAACAGCACTATTAGTGGTAACCTTGGTCATGGCATTTATAACTTAGGCACAGCAAGTATCAGCAACAGTACTATTACTCGTAATGAAGATGCTGATGAAGGAAGTGGCATTTTAAGTATGGGTTTTGATGACTCTGACTTTATCCCCTCTACAACCCTTACTTCCAGCATTGTCTCTGGTAATGTCAATACTGACTTTGATTCTACAGGAAGTAACAATATATTTGTCAGTGGTGGCAATAATCTAATCGGCACAGGTAACGCCATCAATAATTTCAACAGTGACAACGACCAAACAGGTGTTACTGACCCTCTACTTGGAGACCTATATACTGTTGGCTTCATCTTGACCCATGTACCCCTATCCAATAGTCCCGCTATTGATGCAGGTAGTAATCCCAACAACCTTGATACAGACCAACGAGGGGAAGCAAGATTTGTAGGCGAGGGGGTTGATATTGGTGCAGTGGAATTACAAGCTCCACAAGAAATTACTGGCACTCCTGAAAGTGAATTCCTTGATGGAACAATTGATAATGCCACTATTATAGGTTTGGCGGGTAATGACACTATTAATGGTCGTGGTGGTGATGACCGAATTATTGGTAGTCGAGGTAATGACTTCCTCTTTGGCACACTCGGCAACGATACTCTCCAAGGTCGTCAAGGTAGCGATCACCTCTTTGGCGGTATAGGTAACGACTCTCTCCTTGGTGGTCAGGGTCGCGATCGCTTGAACGGTGGTATAAGTAATGACACCCTGACTGGTGGAGCAGGTATTGACCGTTTTATTTTCAATACTAATCGAGAATTTACTCTAGAGGGAGTAGATACTATCACGGACTTTACTCCTGGAAGAGATATAATTCTGCTAGACAAAAGCACGTTTACTGCTATTACCAGTGACTCCGGAGTAGGTTTCAGCGTTAATATTGAATTTGCTATAATTACCAGTGATGCTGAGGCTGAAACTTCAGAAGCATTTATTGTTTACAATAGCAACAATGGCAAATTGTTCTACAATGCCAATGGTACAGATGCAGAATTTGGCAATGGTGGTGAATTTGCTAATCTCACAAATGCCCCATCTATTAGTGAGGATGATTTCTTGCTCAGAGGATAAACTCTAAACATAAACAGGACTTACGCAAAATATCAAATCATACACCATTTGTAGGGGCTAACGGCTGTTAGCTATATATGGTTATTATGGGTAAGTCCTGTTATCATAGATATTGTTTGATTGACTAATTTCACTCACTTAACTATTTCGGAGTACATAACAAGATGCAATACAAATTATTAGGAAAAAGTGGACTCAGAGTATCCGAGCTATGCTTGGGCACAATGA
>NZ_JAAHHG010000182.1 GCF_010692555.1 Okeania sp. SIO3B5
AAGCTATGCTTTACCCACATATTTCTTAACATAAAACTTGACAAAACTGACAAATTATGGGTAAGTCTTAGTTCGGCTTTTTTGGGAGAAAAATGTATGAAAAAGCACATTTATCTGTGAAATTTTAAGTATTTTTATTTAGATACTATGATTTTTTCTCCGTGTCTCCCCCTCTCCGTGTCTCCCCGTCCGCACAAGGGTTTCAGGAGTTATGGGTAAGGGATAGCTTATTAAGGGGGGTAAGGGGGGGATCTAAAACTGTGCCTCATAAATTAATTTTAGTAGGTTGGGTTGACGTAGGAAACCCAACAATAATCAGGCTGTGTTGGGTATCACTTCGTTCTACCCAACCTACATTTTTAGGCGTGTCACTCCAGTAGTTATACTCTAACCCAAATAATTTTTTTAGTATTAGTAGGTTGGGTTGACGTAGGAAACCCAACAATAATCAGGCTGTGTTGGGTATCACTTCGTTCTACCCAACCTACATTTTTAGGCGTGTCACTCCAGTAGTTATACTCTAACCCAAATAATTTTTTTAGTGCAAAAGCACAACTACAAACAATTAGTGAGAATTTAGTATTAGTAGGTTGGGTTGACGTAGGAAACCCAACAATAATCAGGCTGTGTTGGGTATCACTTCGTTTACCCAACCTACATTTTTAGGCGTGTCACTCCAGTAGTTATACTCTAACCCAAATAATTTTTTTAGCGCTCAAGCACAACTACAAACAATTAGTGAGAATTTAGTATTAGTAGGTTGAGTTGACGTAGGAAACCCAACAATAATGAGGCTGTGTTGGGTATCACTTCGTTCTACCCAACCTACATTTTTAGGCGTGTCACTCCAGTAGTTATACTCTAGCCTGAATAATTTTTTTAGTGCTAAAGCATAACTACAGTTGGTTGATTTGCTAAGTCTATTGACTGAGAAATTTTAACCTAACTTTCTGGAGTAGTCTCTGGTTCAATTTTAGTAAAATGTTCCAGTAACATCCGGTGAATAAAGATGTAACCACCCCCAACTTTTTGCATGAATATTAGTTCTGTGACGTAGTCAAGAAAACGAGCATAATTCCAGGGAGCAAAGTTTTTTTGATAAAGCATTGAACGTAAAGTTAGGTGTTGAATGACAGCATATCCACCACCAAAAGCTATCCCGATTATTAAACCGAATGGCACAAAAAGTATGAAATATACCCACGATATCTCATTATTTCTGTTGGCAAGAGTTTCCATTAGCTCCATACATAAAAATCCTAGTATTCCTGACACTATAGCTACAATTAACCCTAAAAATAGAGCATTTAGTGCGGATTTTTTCAGTCCTTGATTGGCAACTTTTTTAGTCTCTATTTCTGGTCCTTTTAATCCTTGAATAATAGTATATAATAGCCCTCCAATCAGCCCATAAATCAGCCCATAAATTAGCCCTAAAATCAGTCCATAAATCCGCCCCAAAATTAGCACTCCAATCAGCCCATAAATCAGCCCATAAATCTGTCCTTGTTTTATGTTTTTTTTGAATTCTTGACTAGACCATTTTAAGCTTTCAACAGTTTTAATTTCCCCTCCAATCAGCCCCAAAATTAGCCCCAAAATCAGCCCTCCAATTAGCCCCAAAATCAGCCCTGAAATCCGCCCCAAAATTAGCCCTCCAATCAGCCCTCCAACCAGCCCAGAAACTAATGCACTAACAATGCGATAAAAGATACGTTCACCCTTCTTTTGTAAACAAGTAAACTGTATTTTCTCAATCAAAAACACAGTTTGAGACTGCTTCACCATCCGAGTCGCCAACCAAGTCAACCAATGTTTGGTTTGCTCTGGCTTATATTTCATCCTCACAGCTCGTCCATGACGGTGAAACATCTGCTCAATATAAGTATCAAAAAGATGCCGACGACGTTCCTCAATAGAACCCATTTGTGGTAAATTTTCCGCAGAGATATCTTTGTAAGCAATGCTGACAATACTGAGCGTTAGGGGAGATTTCATCATCTCTTGCAGAGCTGTATCTTGTTGCAATAAGGTTCGTACACCCTGTAGTTGTGACCCTGCTTTATCTAAATATTGGTTAACTTGCTCCGATGTCAGAGGTTGAACATAGATAGCACCCCGCAGTTTCAGACGACTTGAGAGAGCTTCATACTCTTTGATGCGACTACAGACTACCATCTCAACTAACCCATAGTCTTGCATAAATTGATTAATTGCCTGGACGCAAGCTTCTCGATGTTTTGCTTTCACCTCATCCAAACCATCGAGTAGAAGTAACAGTTGTTGCTCCTTAACCCATATTTTACCCAGAGATTTATTTGCACCATAGTTACTCAGAAGTTCGTCAACTAACCACTCAGCTATTTTTTGCTGCTTTTTTGCCCAGGAGGATAAGTTCAAAACCACAGGTATAGGTTGATTCAAGTTTTGATCGGTTTCAGTAATTAGATCCCGTGTCAGTTTCAACAACATGGTTGTTTTCCCCGCTCCAGGTTCACCTAAAATTAGTAAAGTGCGCCCTTCCCCCAGACGACCAAATACAGTGGTGATGTCTCCAGTTGTAGATACAGGTTGTTGTGGCTCCTGGGGGGAAATTTGAACATTACTGAAGGGACGTTCGACTAAAGCATCTCGTGCTTCAAGTCCCAGGTTGATCATAGCTTGATTATGCAGAGACCTTTCTAAAACATCTTTTACCCAATATTGTTGAACTTGGTTGAGTAGTTTTTTGCGCCAGCGATATTCTTGTTGAGTTGGAGGTTTGACTTCTCGACGAAACAAACCAGCAATACTAATGCCTTCATAAACTGTCACAGTCTGAATTAAATCTCGTCCAGCCTGATTTAAATCTCGTCCAGCTTGAATTAAATCATGTCCAGCTTGACCGATACTACCTTCTACGGAGGTATCACCATCAAAATTTAAGCTTTGATTGGAATTTGGTTGTTGAGTCATTTCAGTTATCAGCCATTTCAGTTATCAGTTATCAGTTATCAGTTATCAGTACCTCTGCCTGTTTGCGCAGCATTCCGCAGGAAAGTCAGAGGCTTGAGAGCTGATTTTTTGGTCAAAGATGCTTGATTATGAAATTTCAAATTTCAAATTTGAAATTTGAGGTTTTTGACTCTCATTAAGGGGGAAAAAAAGTATTTGGTAAAAATATTGTAGTGCGGGCATCTTGCCCGCGATAGGTGTACTTCATAACAACGGAAAGCGCTGTAAATTAAGATGATTGTTTATCTACCAAAAATACAGCATTTTTGGCGTTGCTGAATTAAGGGATGAATATTTAAGTGGGATAAGTATCCTGCCAAGGAGTGAAAATATCAAGAACGGGCAAGATGCCCATTCCACAAAACTATTAAAATCCCAAGCGCATTTATGCAACGCCGCATTTTTTAGCTCCTGACTCCTGTCTCCTGACTACTTCTTATATCATGTCCGGATAATCAGTGATCAAAAAACTTTATCCCTTCTAATCTTTTCTTTCCTTCTGCCTCCTGCCTCCTGCCCCCTGCCTTCCTTCATCCAAAGTGTAACTATTCAACCGGACATGATATAAGTGGGATAAGTATCCTGCCAAGGAGTGAAAATATCAAGAACGGGCAAGATGCCCATTCCACAAAACTATTAAAATCCCAAGCGCATTTATGCAACGCCGCATTTTTTAGCTCCTGACTCCTGTCTCCTGACTACTTCCTCACCAACACCTCCACTTTTTCTGTCGTCCATTTCCTACTAGCAGAAGTTTTCATCTTCATATTTCGTTGGGGTGAATTTTCATCAATAATTGCTACTAATAATTCTTCTAAAGCATTAGTAGCTTGTTGATTAACAAATCCTTTTCGAGATTGGTCTAATGCTGGTAATTCTAATATTTGAAAATTAGTTGCATCTAAAGTAGCAAATACTTTAATAACATCTATACCTTCCTGATAATTTTCTGGCAATGAGATTGTTATATCGTCATCATTTTCTATTTTTTTCCCAGATTCTACCACTTCATAACCAGCACCTTCAGGATATAATTTTTCAATACTTAAATCGGCCTGAAGTATTAAAGCTGTGACATTTAAAGTTCGATTAGATTGATTGTGTATTCGGAGAAAAATCTGCTCATCTTCTTCTAATTCATAAAGATTATTGCTGTTTTTTTCTAAAGGCAAAAAATCTCCCTTCTTTGTCTTGTTACCCAACTCCACTTTTAACTTTCCATTTAATTCCGGAAAATATACGTCATTCTCTAAATCCAAAATATTTTGATATTTGGCAAGATGAATTAACCGATTAATTAACTTTTGAATAGCTTCAGGCCCATCTGCTTTTATCGGAAAAATAATATTTTTAATCGGCTCTTTTTCAGCATCTAAAACCCAATATTCTCCAGCAGCATTCAATGAAACAAAATAATCTATATCTTTATCCGTTTCAGAACAAAATTCTATCCAGCGATGACCTTCAACTTGTTCTTTCTTAGCTGCGATAATATTAGGCAATAACGCCACATTTACACCTGGAATTTCCGGAAGCGGGTCTGGCAAAATCAGAGCAACTTTCCGAATTTGTTTCACCCCAGGACTGATAAATACAGCAGGCGAACCTATTTCAATCATTCCTACTTTCAAATCATTATTAATGCTTCTGATATTATGTAACTCTGTTACTTCTGCCCAACTATCAGATGCTCCTAATTCGACAATTTTGACTGTAGCAATTTTATTTTGGCTGTCTTGAAAATCCCTAGTCATAAACTTGAAAATCTCAAATTCAGCTCCTTTTTTAAAACCATTAGCTTGCCCAACTTGGATTTTGACTCGGTTTTTAGCAACATCTACATCCATTACTGTAGGAGTAGGAGTACTAACAATAAATTGACTGCCGAAAAAACTCCGCTTTGTCTCTCCAATTAACATTGGTGTTTGTTTTTCTTGCCAATTATGAATCAAATTAGAAATCCGATTAAATAGCTCTTCTGTAGAAAGTTCTTTGCCAAATTCTTGCAAAGATTTTAACAGAAAATAAGTTAAAGCGCCGTTGCGTTCTGTTCCTTCAAAAACATCTTCATAAGCAGATTCATTATCTCGGCAAGCTGCAATTAAAGTATAACCTTTTGGTTCTGGCAATAAACCATTAGCTACAGTAATAGTCTGACTATTTGCTGTTGAATTATTCCAATTTTCTTCTAATTGTTGAAGAGATGCCACTAAACTATCAGTTTGTCGGGGAGTCATATCAATAAAACCCCCAGCACGAACCCGGTCATCTTCTATTTCTCTTGTTGCTCCTCCAGAATGACAACTATCAAGTACCAGGGTAACAACTAACTCTTTTTCAACCATTTCTTGGAGCAGTTTAGCAAATTCTAAATCGCGTAAATAGTTAGAATTTGGTTGACCAATATCTGTGGGAACTAAGCCTTGATCTATACCAGAAATACCCTTAATATCTGTAAAAACTGTTTTTGCTTGTCCGCCATGACCAGAGTAGTGAATATATATTTGGTCTTGAGGTTTTGCTTTAGCCGTTACCTCTTTAAATTTAGCAACTATATTCTCATAAGTTGGTAAAAATTCGGGGGTTTCTTTGGGTTGTTTAGGATTATCAGAAGCAGTAGCAGTGAGTTTAATAATTTGGTCGGGGGTAAGGTTGAAAGTATTTTTTAAATAGGTTTCAACATGATTAATATCTCGAACACAACCCCGCAAGTTTCTATAGTTCCCATCAGGTAATTTGTGGGGAAAATAAAAGTCAATTCCGATGAGTAAAGCGTGAAAATTGGAGGTTTGGTTAGGTGTTTCAGGAGATAATATTGGAGCATCAAATGTACCTTCTCGACGACCTCCGTCTTTTCTATCTTTTGGTCGATCTGAAACCCTAGATGTCTTTTCTCGACGACCTCCATCTTTTCTATCTTTTGGTCGATCTGAAACCATAGATGTCTTTTCTCGACGACCTCCATCTTTTCTATCTTTTGGTCGATCTGAAGACCGGGATGTTTCGGACTCTATTTCAGGTGGTTTATACCCATCTAAACTGTCTTGCCACATTGAGCAAATTGTATCGCCCACTGCGCTAGCAATTTTCTGCACAATTAAAGTAGCAACAATAGCAGCGATCGTTGGAGCTAACCCTAAATTAGTAACCAAAAGGGGAGTCAACAAACCCGCAGCTTTTGTAGAACTGTCATTGTAAGCATCTTCAATTTTTTCCATTGTTTTACCGCTATCACCAAATGGATCGCTACCACATAATAAATCGTAAGCTTCTCCATTCAGGCGTTGAAAAAAATTCTGACCAAATTCTATAAATTTATTACCCTCTGGACCTCTGGGAACAGCCGTCAATGTATTGATATTGATAGATTCTACAGAAGCACCTCTGGTTAAATTATCTTCCAAACTTTGTACTTGCATCCCAAGTTGAGCTTGCAATGTTTCTTCATCAAGTTCTGCCAGTTTTTCAATTAACTCATTAATGTCTGCCATAATGTTCCTCTAATATTTTCTCAAGTTGTTGTATTGACCTTTGAGAGAATTTGTAGGAGTCTAAATAATTCAGAACACCAAAGTCTCAATAAAGCTTGTGAAATTACCTATGACTATATATAACTATATATAACAGTAATTATGCTGGCAATTCCAGTCAAAAATAGTATTGGGCGTTTTAGTATTTATACTTAGAACCCTTTGTACTCTTAGGGTGTGTTGCAACGCACCTTATGCCACAACTAGGCTATAAAAGATTATTTTGCGTAATATCATGTCCGGATAATAGCGTGATAAAAAAACCTTTTCCCTTCTAACCTTTTCTTTCCTTCTGCCTCCTGCCTCCAGCATAGCTGCCTTACCTCCTCCAAAGTGTAAGTATTCAACCGGACATGATATAAGTCCTAATTGATCTGTCTTCTGATATCATGTTCGGATAATCAATGATAAAAAAACTTTATCCCTTTTAACCTTTTCTTCCCTTCTGCCTTCCCCTCCTGGGAGGGGTTAGGGGTGGGTTGCCTTCTGCCTTCCTTCCTCCAAAGTGTAAGTATTCAACCGAACATAATATGACTCCTTCTTCAATCAATCCAAGATTTTGCTAAAACACACCATCCATCAGTGCTATTGTTCACAGTCCAACGGGCATCCATCAGACTATAAGAATATTTCAACATTTTACCATTTTCGGAAATGTAAGTACCACTAGCATGATCTATCTCCCCCCAGGGATCGTTAACTACCCAATATCCCCCACCTGGAGCATTTTTGTTGTCTTCATAACCAATAACTACAATCCAGTGGCCTTCACCCGATGGGTTATGAGAAGAGCCTTTGTGAAGAATCCCACAGGGAACAGGAATGCCTCGGTTGAGGTACTCCTTGAGGGTATTATTATTTGCGTTTTGAACAAAATCAGCAGTAACTCCAAAGTGTCGCAGAGTTTGAATTTGAACCCCGGAGTCAGTAGTGTCTCCTCTGTTGAAAACTTCACGAACGTAATCATCATCGCTCCTGATGACTCCAGACCGGAGATAATTTAACAGCATCGCACAAGAAGAAGAAAAACAAGTGCGATGAGCATCGCGATAGTTGTCACCCTGGGAAAAGTAAGTGACATCTAGATTTACTCCAGCAGAGGAACGAGCAATTTTTTTAGCAGGGTGAGAACGGTAAATTTTTACCCACTCTGCATCGTTATTGTAAAAGTCATCGGGCAAAAAGGAAGCGATTTTTAGGAAAGCATTACGATGGTGGGGGTTATTACTATCATAATACTTAACAAAATCAAGCAGTTTTGAGTCAGGAAATCTGGTATTATTCATGATTGGAATCCTTAAAAATAGTGATGGTCATTTCAGTTATCAGTTATCAGTTATCAGTTATCAGTACCTCTAGCTGTTTGCGCAGCATTCCGTAGGAAACCAAGAGACTTTAGACCATAATTTTTTGGTAAATTAGTTGATCCTACTAATACAATTTTTAATTTGTGCATTGACTCAATGTAAGGGTTTCAAGGATACTGCCATAGGATCAAATAATCCTAATCCAGCTAGATATGATAATTCATTATTGCTGGTGAAATTATTGCTTAAAAAAAGATTTTTTTCATTATCCCGACGCTCAACTAAACTAGGTAGTATTGTTTTTACTCCATTAACCATAACCTTGTTCCATTTGGGAAACTCATTAGCAGCACTTTGATAATCTCCTTGATTAAGTTTTTCTAGTAAAGTGCTATATTTGAATGTAGTAATTCCCACGTTATAACAGAAAGATACTAAAGCATCAAACTGGTTTTGGGTAAGAGAAACTCTAATTAATTGATTAACTTCATCAGTAACTTTATCGACTTTATATTGAAGGAATTTTCTGGCTTGCTGTATGCTAATTTCATCTCCTTGTTTGACCTTTTTACCATCAGAATATTCGGTAATTCCATAACCAATACTCCATATTTCTACTGAGTTTAGATAAGCGTCAAGATATAATCCTTCCCATTTTTTGATTATATTTAGGCAATTTTGTGATATTTTTCGTAGAACTTGCATTATTTTACTCCTGTAAAGTAGTAAAAGTATATTAGTTTTTGGAATAGGTTAATTAGAATAGTTTGCGTCTCAACCTTGTTCCATTACAAATAATCATAGCTAAGGTTTATTTGCTCTAGAAAAAAATTGCATTTAATTGCACACTTAATTTTGAAAAACCCTCAAAAATCATTCCACAATTGTCAATGTGTATTTTTTTGCACGTTCAGGGCAGGAAAATAATTTTTTGTGTCAATTAATTCACATTGTCGTATTTTATCCAGAAATATCTCAAGATTAAGTATCAGCAAATTTCTAGCAGAAGGAAGAAGGAAGAAGGAAAAAGATGAATATATATTAGCTACTATATAGCAATCCTAAATGATTTGTAAAAAATATAAAAATAAATAAAAACTATGAAGTTCTTATCTATGTTACCTATTTCCTAATTTCCAGATTTTTTTTCAGAACATATTTAGGATGACTTATAATTTGAATATTATCACTTTTCATCCCTTGACGCTGTAAGAGTCCGTAAGTTATCTTCATATCAATAACTAGAGAGACTAAAGCTTGAATAAAAATTATGAATAAAGAAATATTTGACCACATTTACTCTCATTTACCAGATAATGAAAAACAAATATTACACTTGCGTTTATCAGATAAAAAATATCAACAAATTGCTCAGATAATGAATTGTGACCAATCTAATGTAGGTCGAAAATTAAAAGCGATCGCTACTAAATTCAACTATTCAGAATCTAGTCTGGAGCGGGAAGAATATTTAGTAAAAATATTCAGCCAATATAAACCTGATTTAGTTAGTAATGAGTTACGAAATTATTATGGTTTTCATATCAGTCAAGTTGTTATTCCTGGTAGACCAGAAAAATTAGATTCTCCTTTTTATATACAACGTTATCGAATTAGACGTTGTTCTGTGGAGTCTGAATGTTACGGAGAAATAGAAAAACCAGGTTCTTTAGTAAGAATAAAAGCACCAAAAAAAATGGGTAAAACTTCTCTAATTCAACGGATACAAGCCAAAGCAAATCAAAATAATTATATTCCTGTGTATCTGAGATTTGACACTCTGATTGAACCCCAAAATATCAGCAATATTAATAGTTTTATCAAAGCATTTAATAAGAATATCAAAAGTCGATTTACTGATGTGCCAGAGGGAAATTCATGGGATGATGATAATGCAAAAATATCTTGTACTCAAGAACTGAAAGCCCTGTTATTTCATTTAGAAAAAAAGGTCGTATTACTCTTAGATGAAGTCGATGAAATATTCAACTACCCAGAAATATCTAAAAACTTTTTTACCATGTTAAGAAGTTGGTATGAAGAAAGTAATAATTTTGAAATTTGGGGAAATCTCAGAATGGTAATTGCTTATTCCACAGAATATCATGGCAAATTAGATATTTATCAATCTCCTTTTAATGTAGGTTTACCCATAGAATTAAAAGAATTTACATCAGAGCAGGTAACTCAATTAATATATTTACATCAACTTGATCCAGAAATAGTAACTCCTTTAATGTCTATGGTAGGAGGACATCCTTATCTAATCAGATTAGCATTATACAAAATGTTTCAGGATGAATTGACAATTGAAGAACTATTAAAATATGCTCCTACTGAAACTGGAATTTATCAAGAACATTTAAGTAGACATTTAGAAACCATGGCAGAAAAGCCAAATATAAAAGTAGTTTTTCAGGAAATATTAAAAGCTAATTCTCCAGTACGTTTACCTGATAAAAATCGTGAGATACATCAATTAGAAGCCATGGGATTAATTACAATTAAAGGTGATTATGCTCAACCTCGCTGTAATTTATATCGACAATATTTTCAGGAGAGGTGAGGGTGAGGAGACAGGAGACAGGAGACAGGAGACAGGAGACAGGAGTTGGAAGAAGGAGTCAGGAGACAGGAGTCAGGAGACAGGAGATGGAAGAAGGAGTCAGGAGACAGGAGTCAGGAGACAGGAGATGGAAGAAGGAGTTTTAAAAAAATTAGTAATTAGGAATAAGAATCATAATTATGTTGATTAAGATGTAGTTCAAATATCAATTGAAATCAAGCAATCTTACACAAAATGAAAAGAGAACCTGCTAAAAACTTTCGAGATTTAATAGTTTGGCAAAAAGCACATCAACTTGTATTAGAAGTCTATGGTTTCAGTAGCAATTTCCCAAAAACAGAAACCTATGGATTAACAAGTCAGTTAAGGCGAGCATCCGTATCAGTACCAGCTAATATAGCAGAAGGCTTTAGAAAAAAAGGTCTAGCAGATAAAATCCGATTTTTGAATATTGCACAAGGTTCATTAGAAGAAAGTCGGTATTACCTAATTCTGGCAAATGACCTTGGATATGGAGATACTTCAAAACTTCTACTGGATCTAGAAGAAGTAAGTAAACTATTAGATTCGTATATAAATGCAATTGAAAAACGCAGATAATCTCCTAATTCCTAATCTCTCTTCCTCCTCTCTCCTAAAAAAACTCCTGTCTCCTGTCTCCTGTCTCCTGACTCCTTCTTAAACTGACTCCTTCTTAAACTGACTCCTTCAAAAAAAATACCAATTAAATTATTTAAAAAATCATGAATTATCAATCAACCGGAGGGAGTTTATCAGCAAATAATCCCACTTATGTAGTCAGAAAACAAGATGGAGAATTATCCCAAAAACTCCAAGCAGGAGAATATTGTTATGTATTTAATGCTCGTCAAATGGGTAAGTCTAGTTTGCGGGTAAGAGTAATGAAAGAATTACGCTCTCAAGGTTGTCAATGTATCCCAATTGACATGACTATATTATGCGATTTTTCCATAGAAAAACAATCTTGGTATGAGGGTTTTTTCAGAGAAATATTTTATAGATGTGAGCTAGACAATAGTATCAATTATCAACAGTGGGTAATCAGTCATCAACATTTGACTAATCTTCAACGTTTCGCTCAGTTTATTGAAGAAATTTTATTTGTTAATTTTCCTAATCCCCAAAAAATATATATTTTTCTTGATGAAATTGATGTACTTGTAAATTGCCCTTTTAAAAATGAAATTTTAGCTTTTATTCGCTCTTGTTATAATCGTCGTGCTGAGGATAAAAAATCTGATTATCATCGCCTAATTTTTTGTTTTTTTGGAGTAGCGACTCCGGAGGATTTAATTAGAGATACAAAACATACTCCTTTTAATATTGGTCATCCAATTGAATTAACAGAGTTAACTTTTGCAGATGGAAAAGTATTAACTCAGGGATTAGATGGAATAGTAGAAGAACCGGAAATTGTTTTGCAACAAGTTTTTGATTGGAGTGGTGGTCAACCTTTTTTAACTCAGAAACTCTGTCAAATTATTGTTGATTATGCAGATGATTCTGAACCGGATGTTGATAAGTTGGTAGAAGAACATATTTTAACTTATTGGGAAGAAAAAGATAATCCCACTCATTTAAAATATATGCACGATTATTTAGTTAATCATGGTCAACTTGCTCCTCAATTACTGAAATTATATAAAAAAATTCTCTTGCAAGGAGAAGTTAAAGCTGATGATAGTCGCATCCAAATGGCTTTGCGTTTGTCTGGTGTAGTCATAAAAAAACAGGATAAATTAGTTATTTTTAATAAAATCTATCAGACAATTTTTAATCTAGATTGGGTGTCAGAAAAATTAGCTTATTTAGAAAGTAATCTAGAGCTACCTCAACCAAAACCTAAAAAATTAGGAATGAGTGTAGTTTTTGCTGGTTTGGTATGGGTGGGAGTTGTTAGTTTTAGAAGTTTAGGTTGGCTACAAAATTTAGAATTAAATGAGTACGACCGCTTGATGCGATGGCGAAATCCAGAGCTGCCAGACCCTAATATTTTAATTGTTGAAGTTACGGTAAAAGATATTAATAAATATGGTATTGGTAGTGATTTAAGTGATGAAATTTTGACTGAGGTAATAGCCAAATTAGAAATTCATAAACCTACAATTATCGGTTTAGATTTTTGGCGAGAAAAACCTTTACCTTCTGAATCTGGTTATAAAAAATTATTAAAAATTTTGAGTAATAATCAGAAAATAGTTGCTGTTTGTAGTGCTAGTGAATATCACAAAAATAAACCTGGTACTAAACCTCCTCAAGGAGTGCCAGAAGAACGTTTAGGTTTTACTGATTTTGTTGTCGATAATGGTCAAATAGATGTTCTCCGTCGCCATTTAATGTTTATGGGAAAAGAAGAACAAGACCCTTGTAAAACAAGTTATTCGTTAAGTGCTAGGGTTGCTTTTAATTATTTGGAAAGTCAAGGAATTAAACTAGAATTTACTTCGAGTGGAAGTATTAAAGTTGGTGATGTTGTTTTTCAGGAACTTGTAGAAAGACAAGGTATTTATCAAAAATTTGATGATGGTGGGTTTCAAGTTTTACTTAATTATAGAAATGCCGAACGCGTGGCTAATTATATTAGTATTTCGGATCTTTTGTCTGGGGAATTTGATAGTTTTTTTGTTAGGGATAAAATTGTGCTTATTGGTAGTACAGATCCTTATGCGAACGATAAATTTTATACTCCTTATAGTTATGTTGAAACTATTTCTCAGAAGCAAATGTCTGGGGTTGTTTTACACGCACATCAGGTTAGTCAAATTATTAGGGCAGTTTTGGATCGTAGACCTTTAATTACTTTTTGGAGTTGGTGGTTGGAGTGGTTATGGATTTTTGGTTGGTGTGGTGTTGGTAGTGCAATCGGTTGTTATTTTCGTCGAGTTTTATTGTTTGTCTTATTGATAGGAGGAAATATTATTATTTTATATTCAGTTAGTTTGTTTTTTTTTACTCAAGGTTTTGTGCTGCCTTTAGTACCCTCTATTTTGGCGTTGATGATTAGTGGTGTTGGTGTTTTCTTCGTTAGTATTCAGTAGACATCTCCAGAAAAGAGGGAGTAGGCAGTAGGGGCTAATCGCGATTCGCCCGTACAGGAGTAGGGAACCCACCTCTCGCCCCTCCCTCCTGGGAGGGCTGTTTCATTCTTGCTTAAGGCTTCAGGGGAGCAGGGGAGCAGGGGAGCAGGGGAGCAGGGGAGCAGGGGAGCAGGGAGCAGGGGAGAATTTTCCACCCAATACCATTGGATTTTCCCCAAATTTATCGATCAATAATTTTGGTGAAAAAATGGATTTTTCAGAAATTCCGTTGATTAGACCTAGATTCTTTGGGAGCTTTTCCCTACCTCCACCCCGAAAAATCGCCCTTTTTCCTGACTTTTCCCCAAATTCCGGTAATGTTGCCCTCAATTCTCAATCATATCGATTATTTATTTGACTTTGAAACAGCCCTGCCTCCGGTGGAGGGGAATAATTGATAATTTCTGTGTGGTATCAAATCCGCTCGGGTTCGGTATAAAAAAATTTTCATCTTCACCTAAAGAGCAAATCTTTCTAAATTCTCTTTTCTCCTGAGTTCTGAGTTCTGACTCCTGAGTCCTAGATTAACTATCTAATTACACCGATGCTACCGGATTTGATATGAGAATTGATTTTATTTTTGATTTTTGGAGATGTCTAGTAGTTAATGCGAGCATGATACAGCGCTTCCCGTTGCCCGTGAGGTACAGCCCGAAGCGGGCAAGATGCCCGCACTAAAATATTTTCATCATTTACCCAATTATTAATTATTCAGGACTTACGCAGAGGCACTATTTATAGAGTTCAAGTACTATTGGACAATAGTTTTAAGCGCTATATATAGCGTATCTGCGTAAGTCCTATTATTAATAATTAATAATTAATAATTCGGTAAGAGGGAACAGAGAAGATGTGGGGAGAGATAGTACAAAAAATTCAACACTCCTTCAGATGATTTTTTCTCAAAATTGATGCGCGAAAAGACTTGACTACCACAATTATATAGATCTAAAATGGGTTTTATAAGGATAAGGTTGCCATCAGATGAGCAAGATACAGGAGTCAGAATAATTAGGTTGATAGAAATTATCATCCCATGAAGCATATCAAAATAATTAGGTTGATAGAAATTATCATCCCATGAAGCATATCAAAATAATTAGGTTGATAGAAATTATCATCCCATGAAGCATATCAGAATAATTAGGTTGATAGAAATTATCATCCCATGAAGCATATCAGAATAATTGGATTGATAGAAATTATCATCCCATGAAGCATATCAGAATAATTGGATTGATAGAAATTATCATCTCATGAAGCACATCAGAATAATTGGATTGATAGAAATTATCATCCCATGAAACACAACATTATTTGTACTCCCATTAATCATGGTTGTTTCATTAAGGGTGAAACCTATTGGGGGACTAAGTTTGGGAGGTATCGCTTTGTGGGATATCTGGGAAAATAGAACCCCCAAACAGTTAATTTCACCCATTAAGTTGTAGCTTTTTTCTAAACTCCCCACGCTCCCCTGCTACCAGATTTGATATTAACCCGCAACGAAGAAGATAAAAAAGAACCAGTAAGAACTAGAATAAACACAAAACTTTATTCCATACTGCCAAAACAACACCCTAAACTCTGTTATGTGGCATCAGTATATCAAACAAGAATTTCAAATCCATATCAAAAACTTTATTTATCCACTACTAAGACCGAAACGTCTAGCAGTCTTTGAAGCTTGCTTAATCGGAATCGTATCTGGTCTAGCAGCAGTCATATTAAAAGAAGGCGCCGGATGGGTAGGCAGTTTGCGCATAACTGCGTCCCTCAAATATCCACCCTGGTTATTACTACCAATTTTTGGCGCTGTTGGAGGACTTGTCGCAGGTTTATTAGTAGAGCGTTTAGCACCAGAAACAGGAGGAAGTGGAGTACCTCAAGTAAAAGCTGCCCTCGCAGGTATGCGAATTCCGTTAAACTTAGCGATCGCCATTGTCAAAATGTTCACTACCATCCTGACAGTGGGGTCTGGATTAACATTAGGGCGACAAGGCCCAACAGTACAAATAGGTGCGTCCTTGGCAGCTTGGATCAGTCGTTTAGTTCCTACTTCTCCAAACTACCGTCGTCAGCTAATTGCCTGTGGTGCTGCTGCTGGTTTAGCTGCTGGTTTCAACGCCCCCATTGCTGGAGTTTTATTTGTAGTAGAAGACCTAATGCACGATGTTTCTGGTATTACCTTGGGGCCAGCAATTATTGCTTCTTTCGTTGGAGCAGTTGTTTCCCAAATGCTAGGGGGAGAAAGTTTATACTTAGATAAGAACAGTTACTTAGATAACTCAATTACAGGATTTTTACACCTCAAAGAAATTCCTTTTTACATAATTTTGGGAATATTAGCAGGTTTATTAGGAACAGCATTTAGTCGAGGAATTATTGCAGCTTTCATATTTGAGCGCCAACTAAAATTAACATTACCTTGGCGAATAGCTCTCACAGGATTAATTAGTGGTTTAATAATCGCATTTTTACCAGATTCATTTCGTAACCATACAGCTTTAAGAGAATTGCTAGGCAGTAACGAAGCTAGCTTGAAATTTAGTTTCATTGCTTTTATCGAACACTCTCTCTTGACAATATTTGCTGCCAGTTCCGGTGCCCCTGGCGGATTTTTTGCTCCATCCTTAGTTATTGGGTCCGCCCTCGGTCAGATAGTTGGAATTTGCCAAAGTAATGTAGTTGGTATGGAACATCCAACAATTTTTGCTCTAGCAGGAATGGGTGCATTCTTTTGTGCTGTTTCAAGGGCACCCATGACAGCAGTAGTAATTATTTTTGAGAAGACACAAGATTTTCGCTTAGTATTGCCACTAATGATTGTTTCTATTGTTGCATTATTGACTGCAGAAAAGATAGATCAAAAGTCTCTCTCCGACAGGATTTTAAATTTCAAAGGTATGCCACTCAAGAAGAAAAAGTCAGCAAATGATTATTTGAGTAATATTAGTGCGGATGAAGTCATGCACACTCCTGTAGAAACTCTTGATTTTCATCTGACTTTGGATAAGGTGAAGCATAAATTTTCTAGTTCCCATCATCGAGGTTTTCCAGTAGTCGATCATGATGGCTTGCTCGTAGGTATCGTCACTCAGACAGATTTAGCTTACACTCGCAAACGCGAACTTCCTGGAGACACTCTATTAAAAGAGTTTATGACATCTCATCCCATGACAGTTAAAACTACAGATAATCTGAGCGAAGTTTTGTATCTTTTACATCAATACAAACTTAGTCGTTTACCTGTGATGGAAGGGCGTCATCTGGTAGGAATTATTACTGATACTGATATTATCCGAGTAGAGTCAGAACAAACAGGTAAGACAAATCTGGGAACTCATACTCAAGAGCCTTCTTATATAGTTTATCAAACACAATCACCTCAAATAGGGCATGGTCGATTATTAGTACCATTAAGTAATCCTAGTACAGCTCCCGCATTATTGAGATTAGCCTCTGTTATCGCTCGGCAACGTAATTATGAATTGGAATGCGTGCAAGTTTTGATTGTGCCTCGTCAAAGTTCCCCGGCAGAAACTGTGGTAGATATAACTAAGAGTCGTCGTTTATTAGCAATGGCAGAGCGCATAGCTAAGGATTTGGAAATTCCCATGCACACTCAAATTCGGGTTGGTCACGATGTTGCTGATACTCTTTTGGAAATTATTAAGGAAAGACATATATCCCTAATACTGATGGGTTGGAAGGGTGACTCTTCTGCTTCTGGTCTTATTTTTGGCAGTATTGTGGATACTCTGATACGACAAGCTATTTGTGAAGTAATAGTGGTGAAGTGGGGAGGTAGGAAGTTAAAAGAGGAAATATTCAAAGGTATTACTAATGCTAATGAAAAATTTGAAGCAGACCGGGATAATTTTATTTCTGATTATATGCATTCTTTTTTTGAATGGCGACGGTGGTTAGTACCCATTCGAGATATTCCTACACAAGCTGCAGCAGTAAAGCTTTTGCCTGCCTTGGTTTCTTTAAGTATGAAACCAGAAATTTTCTTATGTCAAGTTTTAACTAAATCTGTTGTTAAGACTAATATTGAGGAAATGAAACGAGCAGCAAATATTCTTCGGCATCGTTTGGATACAAAAGTTACAGCTACTTCAGTCTCTGCTAGTTCTGTTTCAACTGCTGTAGTTGATTTGGCTAATGTTCATAACTGTGACGTTATAGTTATTGGTGCTAGTAAGGGAGGATTTTTGAAACAAGTAATTAATGGGAATATTCCAGAGGCGATCGCTCGTGGTTGTGATTGTACTGTAATTCTGGTGCGGACTGCTTATAATGAATGATATAATATCATGTCCGGTTGAACAGTTATAAATAAGGGAGTAGGGAGTAGGGAGTAGGGAGTAGGGAGAATAAAAAGATTTGTACTGCAAGTGACAGTTTTGGTTTTTTTCCAGATCGCTCTTATCCGGAC
>NZ_JAAHHG010000183.1 GCF_010692555.1 Okeania sp. SIO3B5
TCCCCCTGTTCCCTGTTACCTCTTTTCTGGAGATGTCTATTGCTGATGTAATACCAATTTTAAAAAAGAATGTTACAAATAATAAGCAGTATTAAAATAATTTGTAGGAAATATCTATTACCCTACTCCCCTACTCCCCTACTCCCCTACTCCCTACTCCCTACTCCCTATTCCCTATTATGAAACTCTTACTAAATTATTTCACAATTATAATCAGCTTATTTTCCCTACAAAACTTAGCTTTAGCAGAAACAAATACTCTAGAAAATCAACCTCAAAAACCTCCGTCAGTCAAAATATTTCCTACTAATTTTCAGCCAGAAACACCAGAGCAAAAATTAGCAGAAGCAGATAGACTTTATTTAGCAGGAGAAAAAATAGCAGCCGAAAAACTTTACCGAGAAGTAAAAGAACCATTTTCTGAAAATATTGAAGCTAAAATTAATCGCCCTAAACCAATTTATGAACCCACAGAATTACCAATAACAGCTCAAGTTTATTGGCGACAAGCACAAGCAGGATTAGCCAAAAATATAGAGACTCAAATATTTATAGCTTTAGAATTATTAGTCAAAGAATATCCTGAATTTATTCCAGCTCATATTAAACTTGCAGAAGTCTTAAAAGCTGACGAACAAACAGAATTATCCTTAGAAATATTACATCAAGCAGCGAGTTTATATCCCAACGAACCAGAATTAATGAAAGCTCAAATTACTGCTCTAGCAAATGAAAAAAAATGGTTAGAAGCAACTTTATCTGCCCAACAATTTGCTTTAATGAATCCCGAACATTCCCAAGTAGATGAATTTAATCAATTAGCAGAAACCCATAGGAAAAAATTTCAATCCCAGCTCAAATCAAAATTAAGAGGAAATACAATTGCTAATGTTGTTACTGGCGCTTTAGGAGTAGCTCTTACTGGCAATCCATTTGCCGCTCTGAATGCAGTTCAAACAACAGCATTAATGCTCCGAGGAGAATCAAAAATTGGCAAAAGTTTAGCAAAATCTGCCACTAAAAGTTTACCTATGGTTGAAGATGAAGCAATTTTTGAATATGTTAATACTATTGGGCAAAAACTTGCCAAAATGACTGGTAGAAACGACTTTGAATATCAGTTTTATATAATCAATGATGAAAACCTGAATGCTTTTGCTTTACCAGGGGGGCAAATATTTATTAATTTAGGGGCAATAGTTAAAACAAATTCTGAAGCAGAATTAGCAGGTTTACTTGCTCATGAATTAGCTCATACTGTATTATCTCATGGATTTCAGTTAATGTCTGAAGGTAATTTAATTAGTAGCGTTACTCAATATATTCCTTATGCGGGTGGTGTAGTTAGTAATTTAATTGTACTGAACTATAGTCGAGAAATGGAACGTCAAGCAGATGTATTAGGAACACGAATTTTAGTATCAGCAGATTATGCAGCAGATGGGGTAAGAAATCTGATGAAGACTCTGAATGAAGATAAAGAAGATAGAGGTATTATTGCTTGGTTATCTACTCATCCAGAGACGGCTGAAAGAGTACGTTATTTAGAAGAGTTAATTATTAATAGTGGTTATAATCGTTATGCTTATGAAGGAGTAATATATCATGCCAAAATTAAGGAAAAAGCCAAAGCATTATTAGTAGAAAAGAAAAAAGATTTTTCAGAAATTTAGATAGGGAATATTTAGCAATTAATAATTAATAATTACCCTTTTAATATCACTCATTATCCTGACATGATATAGCAGTCGAAGGAAAAGACGCGGACATATCAAAAGCTTAAAACTTCGACAACGCAAGATTTTTCCTTCTCTCCTAGATAACTAAAACCTTCCTTCTTCCTTCTCTCCTAGATAACTAAAACCTTCCTTCTTCCTTCTCTCCTAGATAACTAAAACCTTCCTTCTTCCTTCTCTCCTAGATAACTAAAACCTTCCTTCTTCCTTCTTCTTTCTTCCTTCTTCCTTCTTCAAAAAATTAATTCGACTTACCATCACTACCTAAATATTCTCGGTAGGAACAAATTTTATCTCCTCTCACATCAAAAGAAACTGCTACTCGATTTTTATAAGCCTTTCCCCACATTGGGCCTTCATCCCGAAATTCAAATACTACTGTTGTTTTGTTGCTAGTAATATTGTCTAAAGAAGTAATTAAAAGTCCTTCACTATAAGCTTCAGAAACATACTGAAAAAATTCTCTAGCGCGGTCTTTTCCTTCGTTTAAACCATGAAATTTTCCTACGGGAAACCAAAAGGTAAAGTCATCAGTAAGCATATCCAAAAATGCTTCCCATTCTCCAGTTGCTAAACCGTGGGTAAATTTATCAAATGCTTTTTTCGCAACGGTAATTGTGTTTATTTCTGTTTGAGTCATTGTGGATTTATTATAGTAGGGAACAGGGAACAGGGAACAGGGAACAGGGAACAGGGAACAGGGAATAGCAAACTGTAAAAGGGTTTAGCATTGAAAAATGTCTTAACCAATTCTTGTAGTGCTATACCATAAAAATATCCTGGAAACAGGTAATTATACCATTTATCAAAAGTTTTACTACATTTCTTTGGGAGTAGGGAGTAGGGAGTAGGGAGTAGGGAGTAGGGTTTAAAGGCATAATATATTTCGTATTAATGCCGATAATCCTTACAAACATTATTAAATCATTATTATTACTTAATAACTGAAGTTCATTGGAAGTATAGCATTATTTTTGGGAATTGGTATTAGAAAATTTATCACATAAAGTATATAGCAGTCGAAGGAGATGAAAAAATCTATCTTCTGGTAAGCATTTCCTACGGAATGCTGCGCAAACAGCTATTAGCTGTCAGCTAGCCTCCTCCGGAGGCTGGCTGACGGCTGAATGCTTACATTTTCTTACACAATGTTTTTAGCAATTATTTGTATCAAGTAAAGATATCTTATATCAAGTCTCATTAATTAGTCATAATAAATTAGCTATCTTTAGTCATCTTTAGATGACTTCTGCTTTGAGCCAAGAAATTTATTTCTTGGCAGATGACATGGCTTGTAAGCATTCAGCTGTTGAACATATTCAAGCAAGAACTGAGGTTGGGTTATAGCCAATTTAATTAATGAATTTTAATTCTCCTTGGTGGATAATTCCCCTCTAGTTATGATAATGAGTTAATAACAAATAGCTGATGGCTGACGGCTGAATGCTTATCATGGCTCTTTAGGAAAGAAACTCAACTTAAACAATCTAAATTTTTAAAATACTTTATAAATAATAGCCCCTGTTTCGGGGTGATTTTCCATTTCCAATAAACCCTCCTTATATAAACTTTTTAACAGTTCTTTCATTTCTGATACTGTTTTATTTGTAGCAATAATACAATCTGCGATTGAAATTCCACCTGGATTTTCCTTGGCTAGTTGAAGAATAATTTGTGTATCTGATTTTGGGGAATTAGTTTCTAACATTCTCACTATTTGTTCTTGGGGAAAGTAATTATTTATATCCCCAGAATCTAATTGTTTCTTGAAATTTTTGAGATTTTTCTGTTCTACCATTCCAGGAATAAAGAAGACATCAAAAAATTGACCAATTCCGAATAAACCGAAAGTAGCTAACCATAAACTACCAGTTACATATTTCCCGGAATAAAATCTATGTAATCCGCAAATACCTAATAAACTAGAACACCATAAAAGGTAAGCCATACCTGTATTTCTAGTTTCATATACTTTGGGATTATTAATAGTTTTAGATTTGTTCATTTTGTTTCTCTCCATCTAAATCAACAACCTTATTTGAACTTTATATCTGACTCAATTACAGAATTCTTACCAATAGAAAACTTCACTCAATTAGAACAATAAACCTGAAATAAAAATTTCAGGACTTACGCACGGACACTAAATCGAGTGAGGGCGTTTTGCTCCGCAACATATAAAGCGGAGCTTTGCGTTAGCAAATGCCATTCGCTCCTACATATGGCGTTTTCAAGGTGAATTTGCGTAAGTCCTGATTTTTTTTCAATTACAGAATTCTTACCAATAGAAAACTTCACCCAATTAGAAGAATAAACCTGAAATTTTTATCTTTTTCTTTTGGGTTTAATACCCCGCCGTCAATTACAGTGTTTACAATTGGTTAGGGTTCCAGTCCCCATCCATTTTTTCCTTCTTCCTTCTTCCTTCTTCCTTCTTCCTTCTTCCTTCTTCCTTCTTCTAAAAATAACGAACTAAACTAGAATCTATATTTTCAATTTTAGCACAGCCACTCAATGCCATTGCCACATCTAATTCATCGCATAATAACTCCAACAAATGACGCACCCCTTCTTCTCCATTCACTGCTAGTCCCCACAAAACCGGACGCCCAATTAAAACAGCTTTTGCCCCTAATGCTAATGCTTTGAGAATATCTGTACCCCTGCGTATACCTCCATCCATCAGTACATCAACTTGATGTCCCACTGCTGCAACTACTTCTGGGAGAGCATCAAGAGTGGCGATCGCTCCATCTAACTGCCTACCTCCATGATTAGAAACAATAATTCCTTTTGCCCCATGTTCTACAGCTCGAATGGCATCATCTCCCCGCAAAATTCCTTTAACTACTACAGGTAATGATGACAATGACTGCAACCAATCTATATCTCCCCAGGTAAGAGCTGGATCTAATTGATTGGCAAAATAAGCAAATAACCCAGACTCATCTTCACTCTGAGGAATTTCTAAATTTGCCATCGACGTTAAATTAGCTAATTCCATATCAGATGGTAAAGTAAACTTATTTCGGCGATCGCGTTCTCTTCTACCCAAAATTGGCGCATCAACTGTCAAACACAATGCTTGATAACCTGCAGCTTCAGCTCTTTCTACTAAAGCACGAGTTATAGCACGATCGCGATGTACATAAAGTTGAAACCAAAAATTTTTTGGCTCATTTGGAGCTAATGCCACATCTTCTAAACTTTTAGTGGACATGGTACTTAATACCATTATTGTACCTAAATCTGCTGCTACTCTTGCTGTGGCTAATTCTCCTTCTGGATGTGCTAAACATTGAAAGGCCATAGGGGCGATTAAAATTGGCATTTTAATATGCTGTCCCAGGATTTTTGTAGTTAAATTTCGCTGGTTGACATTTACTAACATTCGAGGTAGTAGTTTATATCGCTCATAAGCAGTACGATTATCTTGCAAAGTAATTTCATCCCATGCGCCACTAGCATAATAATCTAGTGCCATTTGAGATAAATGTTGTGTTGCCAAAGATTCATACTCGAAGACATTAATTGGTTTGTTCATTATTTTTGGTAATTTCAGTTAGTAAGCATTTCCTGCGGAATGCTGCGCAAACAGCCGTCAGCCATCAGCTATCAGCATTTTTCGGTAATAATTAAATGATAATTTTCAACAGTTTAAATAGGGCTTATAGATCTGATACTATAAGAGGATAAAAATTTATCTAACACCTAATACCAGTTTTATATGAGGTTGCATAGAATTTTAAATTCATTAAATCGATCTATATCTATCTACACTTACCTGCGGTCAATTATGCTTGAAATATTATTTTACCGAATTATTAATTATTAATTATTAATAATTAAATAATTAAGGTTTAAAGCCTCCCCTTTTAAGGGGAAAAAAGCGGTCGAGGGATGGATGGGTTTCCTAACCATATCCAATCGACCAAGAGAAGAAATAATATCTCCTTATATTCAATTCCGTAGCGGTTTTAACCAGAGGTAATTATCAATTATCAATTATCCATTATCCATTAATGAAGCAGCTTCATTTCAATTTGATATAAGTTAAAAAAAAAGGATGTTTTGCGGAAATTGAACGTGAATACTCACTACTAAATCTTGTCATAACTAATTATCAAAATATTATAAATTTTGGATAAAAAATTAATTTCTATTGTATTATAACATTGTCCTATTTTAGAGTGTATTGCTTATTAAACAAAATTATGGTCAATTTGAATACTAACGATCGTCTGAAGCGAGAGATACTAACAAATTCCCAAATAATTGCTGTGGTGGGTCATTCTGATAAACCAATTCGTACTAGCTATCAAATTGCTAGATTTTTACGAGAGGTAGGTTATAAAGTTTATCCTGTTAATCCAGTAGTTAAAGAAATTGATGGTCAACCTAGTTATGCTGCTTTAACAGATATTCCTGAACCTGTGGATATTGTTAATGTTTTCCGCAGTTCTGAATATTTATCAGAAATAGTAGATTCAGCGATCGCTATTCATGCTAAAACTATTTGGACTCAGCTGGATGTTAAAGATTGGCAGTCAGCAAATAAAGCGTTAGATGCAGGTTTAAATTTAGCAATGGATGTTTGTATTAAGGTTGAGTATTTGCGACTTCTTGGCTAATCATTTGTCGATTTTTATCTAGTGCAAGATGGCGGAAATAACTGGTTACAAAATCTTAAAACAATTACAAATCAATACTTTTTACTTTTAACTTTTGACTTTTAACTTCCGCGTAGCGGCGCTAGTCTTTTGCCCAGAAAAAGTAAAATTCTATAGGCAATTAAATTTTCACCAATTAGTTCAAAAAATTCTTCAAAAGCAATGCGATTTTTTTCAATAAAACTCATTAAAAAATCTTGTGTAAATAGTAAAGCGAGCAAAGGTTGAGCAATATCTTTAAAAATTTAGCTCCAAATCCTCCAATGGCAAAAATAAACATTCCTAGTAGTGCTAAAAAAGTTTCTCGGCGATGGGTACGCCACAAGAATTTCAAGTCTGAGTAAAAGAGAATCAAAGACATAATAAAAAGAACTATATATATTCGTACTTTTGCTAGCGATCGCTCTCTCCTTTGATTATTTTTCTTAACTTCTCTATTTCTTTCTCCTTAGTTAAAGATTTCCAAGTAATATCAATATCTGGCTCTTTTTTCTGATGATAATTGGCAAGCTCGGATGAATAAGTTGCCATAAACCATTTCCAGTAACTAGAAGATTCTAGAGACGCATCTGCTGGAATTTTCCATGAGTTATAATAGTCATTAACTTGACGATAATCTTGACAATTAACCCATTCATCATTAGTAGCATCATTACGGAAGCTGTCGTTATCAGCTATAGCTTGTGGACAAGTTTCAGTAACTAACTTATTGTTTTTAGTACTATCAAAGTCGGTTTCCCATGTATAACCTGTCACACCTTGCGGACGATGGTAAGGAGTTTCATGGTCATAATTATTATCATGATTCTCTCCATTAATACAGATTTCTCCACAAAAAGGACAAGATTTAATACAACCAATAACTGAAGTAATTATTTTATTTACAACTTCCTCTTCTAGATAGATGTATCGCTCCGTTGTCGGTTGTGAAAACTCATCTAATTCTTTAATCAATTCCTGCTGTTTTCTGTCTAATCCCTCATTCACTTCTTTTTGAATATAATCCCAATCTATATCATTAATATCAGAACCAAAAGTTTCAACCTTATCAAGATTTTTGAAGATAAGTTTATTCTCTGCTAACTCACGAAACTTTTCTATCCATGCTGTAATATTATGAAAATTTTGTGAATTGTTTTCGATATATCTACTGGTTCGTTCTACAGAATCTTTTCCAGTATAAACTAACTGCTTGACTTGCTTTTCAATGATACCGTTTATACCTTTATGCTTTAAGTTAAATTCGTTAACATACTCACCCACCAAATTTCTTATACTTTCTTCTGGGTTATGAATGTAAGTTATATAATCATTTAGATTTCCCTTTTCAGCTAAAGAAATTAGAATACTTGCTATAAAAGACCGCTTGTTATTGAAAATTTGTGAATAAGTAACACTTTTCATCCGGTAGTATATTTCATCAACTAACTCTTGCTTTACTTTTTCTAAAATTCCTTCTGAAAGAACACGAATTAGCTGTGCGACTATAGCACTTTGGGAATTTTCTTGGTTAAAACTTACTTGAAAAATGTCAAAATAGTATTCTTTTTGCTCTTTAATCTTAAGAATTGGATTTCGAGCTTCTCTAAACTTTTTATCGATGTTTTCCAGTTGCTTAATTGCCTGGCCACAAACTGCAATTGTTAAGTCAATTTCAAAATCTTTAGTCAACTTAAAAGAAGTTTTATCTACAGGATTCTCGGATTGCTGATTTATCTTGTTTGTTATTTTATTGAGTATTTCTGTGATATAACTTTGTTGGTATGGTTGTAAATTATTTTCTTTTTCTTGAAGATATTGATTTATTTCATCAAATAAATTATCCTTGAATCTTTCAATTTTTTTACCAACAGCTTTTATTCGCTTCCCTTCATAGTGATAGTGGTTTTCTAGAATAGAAAAATTATTGAAGTTGAAATCACTAAGCTTACTTTTCTTCTTCCTTTTTTCGTCTATAAATTTCCAATTTTGGGGATACCATTCCATTAGTATTCGTATCATATCTTTTTCTACATCTACCTTTTTGTTAGGATACTTGTAGTCAGAACTCCAATTTAATATCCAATCATACCATTTATCTTCAAACAATTTTCTTAGTTCTTGTTCAGATAAATCAAGTACTTCTTCACCTTGCCTATCTTTTTCTTCTTCAACTAATTTTCGTATATCTTTTTTGATTATATTTTCATACTTACTAGCTTCTTGATTAACAGTTAATTCAGCCTTTCTACTATTTTCATAACTATCAAGCTGCTTATTGGCTTTATTTTTTAACTCATCTCTCAAGTCTTGCAATTTAATAAGAGTATTATTTTCCCATTGTTGCATAGCATCTTCAAACAGTCCTTTTGATTGTTTAAAGAACTTCTTGAGTTCATCTTCTTTAACCAAGAAGATTTTATTGGTTATTTTTAGTAAATATTCTTTTCTTTCATCGTGATTATCAGATAAATCTGCTTCAGAAGTACAATTAGCAAAGATAGTATATGTTTCGTTGACAAAATTAGTTATTTGCTGCTCAAATTCATAGCGTATTTTATTCCATTCTGCATCAAGTTTTCCTCTGGCTTGAATTTCAATCGTATTTTTAAATTCATAGACAAAATTATCTTTCTTGACGGCTTCCCAAAGAGCTTTTAAATGATTACTAAAACTGAGGATTGATGACTCGTTTTGTAACTTTATGTCATAAACAATTTGATTCTTGAGTTCATTAACCTCTTTACTGTACTTAGGAATTATGGGATTTCTATAATCATCACCTTCATGTAAAGAAGGCAAATAATTTACATCCTTACTAATATTGAAATCAATGATTTCTCTAAAAGTTTGAATTTCTTTACCTTCTTTTACACAAGCAACTTCTGTATACTTGTCAAGATTTTCATTTAGAACACGCTTCTGATTATTCAGTTTTTCTTGGGATGATTTATCAGCATTACGATGAACAATCTTAATTTTAGGGCTTAAATTAACATCATTCATTCTTAAAAAAGCTTGCACAGAAATAGGGAGGACTTCTTGTAAATAAGTAGGATCTTCTCCAGGTAACTTAATTAAGGCAAGATTACTTAAACCAATAACAAATGTAGATAGTTCATTGTCATGTTTACGAGTGGAATTACCTGATAATTCTGGAGACTTTAAACCTTCTGTATCAATGACAAAAATATAGTCAACATTGAGCTTATCTCGGAGTTTTTCCTCTAATTTAACAGGTTGGAGATATACTCCTTTAGTACACCGTCCAGCACTCACGGGAAATTGTAATCCAAACATAGTATTCAATAAAGTTGACTTACCAGAACTTTGAATACCCATTGCCGACAACGTATAAAATCTCGGACTTTTTCCTTTTTCTCCTTGCATAAGCTTCTGATTTAATTCTTTGAGAACTGCTTCAACCCACTGAATAGGAATAGAACCAACATCTCCATCCATAATTTCTAATGGATATCCTTTTAAGAGTAATTTAGCTGCTATTTCTGGCAAACGTTGTAAACTCGAAAAATCCCTTCTTTCAGATTCCGAAAGTGTCATTACTGCTGCGTAAATTTGTCCCACTTCTCGTAGTAAATGTTCTAAACCAAAAGAACCGTCTAAAATTACTTGATCTAACTCACTTAGTTGAGCATTAATAATTGCTTTTTTCCCCGGAACTGTTTCACCCATTTCCTTCATAAGTTCTGTATATTTATCGTAGGAAGTCGATAGTTCCTGTCTCGAAAGTTCATCTAGTCCCAGTTTTAAATACCTGACAAAATATTCCTGAATCAAGCCATCTTGCTTAAGAAGAGTACCAAGAAATAACTTGATAGCTTCTGAAAGATTTTTATTCACAATTTCCAACTGCTTTTTGCGACTTTCTATCTTTCGTGCTTCTTGTTTATTTGCATATTTACTTGGATTTTCTTCGCCAATTTTTTCCAGTCGATAAATTTCTTTATCAGCTACCGCCCAGTCAGCCCAAAGTTGACCCTGTAAAGGCAGTAATTTTGCTTTTCTCTCATCTATCTTTTCTCTTTGGATAATCTCTAACAACTCTTGAGCTTGTTCAATTCCTATTTGGCAATTTTCTTCTAATTCATCTACCTTAATGCCATTTTGTGATAATTTTTCAGCAACATTTTCTAAGCTAATTTTGAAGTTTTCTCTAGGTTGAATTGTGTTTATAGTTTCTCTAATTTCATTTCTAATATCTGGATTATTTTTATCTTCAATGTCAAGGATTATGAGTTGCTTTTCAAGATATTGACGAAATCCATTTGAATCTAGGAATTTATGAACATTCTCTTCATTTTCAGCGGTTAAATCTTGGTCAGTTAGCAGAATAATCACACCTTTTCCTGCTTCGAGAAAACCCTTAATAATTTCCGCTTCTTTTTCCTGTAATTCTTCAGCAGAAACTAAAATAACAATTTTACTGACAATTTCTTCAATTAGCTTTAGTTGATAGGGATATTTTCTGGCATCTCCCCGAAGATTAGTAAATGATTTTATATCCTGAAAATTATCTTTTTCTGTGCCTTGGGGTAAATACCAAGCAATTTCCACCATCCCTTCACTTAATCGGCGATTTCTAGTAGAACCTTCTGAATTTCTGTGAAAGAATATTGAATGAGAATTATCTGTTTCATTTTCACTAATTACCCAATTTAACAGAGATGATTTGGAAATTTCAGAGCTATTAAATCTAATAAAACTAACAGTTTCAACAGGATAACTAGCAATATTTAACTCTTTGCTAATGCTCTTTTTCCCTTGACTCGTTTTCCATTTCATTATCAAAGAACGCATCGCCCAAAGATAAAACTGTGGTGGTTTATCCTCCTCTTCTTGAATCATAAGGGGAATGGCTAATTTACAGTCATACATTCTCTGAACTAAGTCTTGCCGAATTATCGGATTACAACAGAGAAATGTTGCTGCTACTATATCTAAAGGATGTACTTCAGGAGCTTTTTTTGACGGACGATCGCCACCACCAAATCTGCTTTTTTTACGCCTTAACTCTCCTTCATTCTTTGAATTATTTTCCGTAACAATTTTTAGTTTTCGTCCTTCATAATTAAAGGATATTAAATTAGTTATAAAATGCTTTGCTAGTTCTTCCGTATTTTTCGGACTACTTTGTTCTAAAGAATATTCAGTAATAGTATAAACTTCTTCTCGATCTAATTTACCTGGATAATATTTTGTTAAATCCAAACTTTCCAAAACTTTTTCTAAATCAGATGAAAGCGATACTTTACTAGAATCGGTTGGAGACCAAGTAGATATAGGTTTATTCTTTGAAACTGCCTTGAGAATATCATTTATTCCAGTACCCGTTTCAACTTTTGGAATAGGATTGATAATATTTTCTAGTTCTTTTCTAGCTTCATGTTGTTCATAAGATAATCCCACATTATATCTTGTGAGAATACTTGTGATTGATGCACATTGTAAATTAGGGACTAAAATTGAATTGATAAAATTAATGTAGTTTTCTCTTTCTGACCAGATAGTATCAGCATTTAAGATTTTTAAAACCAAATTAGCTTCTCTTTTTTCAAGATTTTTATTAGTAGCATTTACTCCTAAATCATCTTTTTCTTCAGCTTCTAAAATTTTGATTAATTCTTCATAATTATCTATATGTAATATTTTTTTGCCGAACCAATAATGTTCGTATTCAAGAATATTTCCTAAAGGTAGCAAACTAGCTAAAAGATAAAGCTCACTAAGTCTATCTTGCTGTCTTAGATTGCTTCTTAATTCATTAATAGCCCTAGATAAAAGCAAATATGCTGGCTTTAAATAAGTCTCTTGCTGTTTATTTTTAGTTAAAATACTTGTGATAATTTGTCTGATATAATTAATCATATCGTTAAGGTTGTTAATTCGCTCAAACTCAGGAATATTTGCTTTTTCATCTCTTTGAGATATCCAATTAAACAATTCCTTTAATTGGGAATAACTTTGTGAATCTAAATATAAATAATCATCATCTGATAACAGCAAACTGCGTAACTTGTTTTTTACAACCTCGTTTTCATATTGGTTTTGTTGATTATAAAAAACAAAATTTAAGAAATCTTTAGTTTTTTGGTTACTAAGTATTTGCTCTACCCAGTAATGATTATCTTGAGTCTTTGTTTTAACTTCTTGTTTGTATTCAATTAATTTTTGTATGCCTTCTAGATTATCTTGGTAGTATGAAAAAATATCACCATTTAATAAGCGATCAGTTTTTTGATTTAGTTCAGCTATTTTGTCAACAAAATAAGTAAAGCCATGCTTAAGTCCACTTTTTTTCATCCATTCTTGATGAAGAAATTCTGTCAGTTTTTGAGGATTATTAAAATCATTGATATGGTGACGACAAATAATCTCCCATACTCCTAATAATTGCGTACACTTTCTATCAATAACAGCCCATTTATCTGGATTTTTAATTAATGAACCTTTCCAATCAGCTAAATTATCAGCAGTTTGTTCGCCTCCAAATTTATTAACTTCAAATTTGATTTTTACTGCTAGATTATCTTTTTTATTTACTGTCTGAGAATAGTTGTTAGTGTTATTACCAATATCTGCTTTCCCTTCTCCCGCGCCAATTAATGTAGCAACATTAATACCGAGTTTAGTAGCAATCATTTTACTAGCAATTTCTTGCAAATTTTTCTCTTCATAAGATGTAAATTCGCTGCAATAGGCAGAAATCCAGTAAATACCACCAAAAGTAATTGTTCCTAATAAAGCATGAGAACCATAAGTGTTAAAAAACTCTTGACAAGTATTACTTGCTAAATCTTCATAGTTTGGATTAGCTAAAATTTCATCTATTCTCTTTAGCTCTAATAAAGCATCTTGACTGAGGCGAATAATATTTTTATTTAGAATGCAAGTCTTAGTTGGAACTACTACATATTGTACTTTTGAATAATATTTTTCTTCGTCAGTTTCATTATTAGTTACAATTAACTCCTGATTTGTATTTCTGGAAAAATCCATACCCCCACTAACTCTTTCAGTTGCCAAAAAAATCCCGCCTTGTGCTGATAGTTCAATACTAGAACCAAACTTTTCTATACCTTGCTTAAACAAACTTTCGGAATTTTTTGAACGGAATTCTTCTGTTCTATCAATCTCTGGAGTTGAAGGATTAATTAAATCTACTCTTTCTTCTACTGTAATAAGAGGTAATCTTTCTTTGAAAATTAGTTCTTTATCTTTACTCAGAAAAATACCTTGGAAAGCTAATGCTCCTAAGCTAGCGTTTAAAAGTTTTATAGAAATATTTTGTTCGTTCATCACTTTATTTATTTGTCATTAAAAAAGTAAAAAATGTGATTTTTTTACACAGAGCACAGACTATTTTATTAATAACAATAGGACTTATATCATTTCCGGATAATTAGTGATAAAAAAACTTTCTCTTTCTTCTTCTTTCTACCCTCCTGACTCCTAACTTCCCCTCCAGGGAGGGGTTAGGGGTGGGTTGGGAGGGGTTAGGGGTGGGTTGACTCCTGACTCCTTCCTCGTTTATTTATAACTGTTCAACCGGACATGATATTACGCATTACAACGTATTTTCTTCCGAAGCGACTCATAGGGTTTGCGCAGCAGTCCAGAACGGATAGCAATCTCAAATCCTAGTTTTTCGTACTTCATGGGTAAGTCCTGAACAACTAAAGTTTTTGCTTGTTAGTATTATTTCGTTGAATCAATTTAAAAGGATATAAAGCGATCGAGACAGCGCTTTTTTTCTTAGAAAAACACTCAATCTATATTTACATCTCAAATAAAAACACTGTACATAGAAAGATTAGCAAAAGTTTACATTGTGTCCTAAATTTTGCGCATAGTGTGATTTATTCTAGAGAAACCTATTGATGGGAAAAGTTGGATATTTACTACTTCTGGGAATAAACCATTGCAACTCAATCTATCACAGGAATTTTACTAGCAGCAGCAATAATTATGCATTGGTTAAAGTTAATAGAAGTTCCTTTGATAGTGATTTTGTGTCTTGACGTAAAATACTTATCAACAAAACATTATAGCCTAATTTCACTCATTAAGTTGTGTAAGTCCCACTACTAAATTTAATAGGTGCATCTCAATCAAGCGATAAGTAATTATACTCAAGAAGAGATAATACTCAAAACACTTGGTGAATTTACAGGTAAACTCAGACTACAGAGCATCCTGATTTTTGGGGAGCATCTCAATATTTACAAAAATACTTTTTTCCTATTCTTTATTCTTTATTCTCTATTCCCTATTCCCTATTCCCTATTCCCTAAAAGCGATAAATTTTTGGCTTTCTTCAAAACTGAGATGCACCCAATTCAATAGCTCCAAACTTGTGTATATCTACTTAGAGCTTAAAAAAATGAAATCCTCAATTAGGGATAAATACGCATAAAAAAGTTATTTTGTCAGTGATATAAATCATGATTTCTCCGTTATTTTATCAGTACGCAGGCTAAAACAAAGGTTATATTATGAATATAGAGCCTCAGTAATAATACTGTTGAGAAAAAAAGTTCTTCTAAGCTTGGTCCAGTTAAGGATCTGTGAGTTAAATAATTCATAAAAGTTTTAATCAGAACAAGTCTCTATGCTGAAAAATATTCATTAAGTATTGTGGAATATACTGAGATGAGAAACCCCTTTATAAAAATAACCTCTATAACTATTAGTACTATTCTTAGCTGTAGCACGATCAATATAAATTCAGCACAGGCAGCTAATAATGTCTCAGAATTTTTTTTAACCGCTCAAGCAAATCAAACAGATATTAAAATAGAGCCTACGACTGTAATTGATGATGTTATTAACTCGAAAGCTAATAATGAGGCAATAGCAGTTACAAAACTTATAGCTTTACTGCTACAAAAAAGTACTTTAAAATTAAACTTTCTTTACACCTACAGTCAAACAGACTTGATGATGGCAAAGGTAGGAAATTGGAAATATAGTCTTAATCCCGATCAAGAAAACTCTCAACCACTAATAGATCCAGGTACATTATTGGGAGTAGGGTTAATTAGTACCAGCTATTTACTTGCAAAAAAAAGACCCCGATAAATTATCAGAGTTCAATTTATTAAAAACATCTTTTAAGTCCAAAATTGTTTAATATTTGAATTTAACTACTTTGGAGCTAATGCTCATCTAATTATCTCAACGTTGGTTGAATACCCGCGCTCTACCGTTGGCGGAGCAAGTGCGGCAGCTATTAGGGGAGCGGAGAGATGGGAAAACCAATCAATGTTGCGGTTCTTCCAAGGGTATGCTATTCTATATAGACTTAGGCTGCTGGGCTAGCAGTGTCAGTCTGTGGAGCGACCGTAAGACCAGAAAGAGCTTTGGCCTCGGAGGCAGGTGCTAAGAAGCAGAAAGTCCTGGGCCGCGAGGTTTAGGAGTCCCGCGTTGTCGTGCCATACGCAACGTCGGGAGGATGTCAATTTCTGACTCTTCTACCTTATACCATTTCTCTATAACAATGCGCTTAATAATTCTTACCAAAACCTGAATTTTACTAATATCTGTTATCTTTTATTAAGCGCAACTTCATGGAGAATTGGTATTAGTTTCAGTAGAATTTGACTCTGGAGATGCTTGTGCTTCAGAACCAGAATTAGCCGAAACTTCCTGCTTAATTTGATCCTTAAATCCCGCAGGAGCTAAATCTATTGCCAGATCGAAAAGCTCTTGAGCAGCTTCATTATTACCTTGCTCTCTAAGCATAATTGCCTTAGCTAAAACAGGTCGAAAATCTTTAGAATTTCCCTTAATTGCTTCATCATAAACAGCGATCGCTTCATCGTAGCGTTTCTGTTCTGCATAAACCTGTCCCAAAATTAACTGCACTGAAACCACATCAATACTGCCAGCTTCCACTTGATTTGCTTGGGGAGCTGCTTTTAGTGTATCTTGTAATAAACCAATAGCAGCTTCCGGACGCTCTTGTTGTAACAACAAATTAACCAAACCCTGCAAAGCCTTTAAATTTCCAGGTTTAGCTGTCAGAAGGGAACGATAAATTTGAGCAGCACCTTCGCGATCGCCTGTGTATGTCTTAGCTTGAGCTAGCAGAACATTATAATCAGTATTACCAGGATTTAGTTCAGACAATTTTTCTAATGGAGGTATAACCTCCTCAATATTGCCCTTTCCTGATTGAACTAACTCTAACCTAACTTGTAAAAGTCCTTGTAGTGCAGTTTGATTATCTGGTTCCCTTTGTAAAACTAACTCATAACCCCGTGCTTGTGCCAGCAGATCTGCTTCTCGATCTGCTGCAGGAGTTTGAGTTGAAGATGGAGTGGATTGACCATTATTTTGATTGGCCTCTAATAGTCCCCCTAATAAAGGAGATAGAGAAAATCCTAAAAAAGCAATTATTACCAACACCACCACTGCCATCAAAAAACCACGACGTTTATCTACCATCAGATTAAATTCCGTTCTACTGAGACTTATTCACCTTCTTGAAAACTAGACAGAGCTAGACATTTGCCATCGGTGAGTGCAAATGATTTCGTGGCTCACCCGTTTCAATGTGTACTTGCGGTGAAAGTTGATGTTCCGCCCACAAACTATGGGGAGCGGATTCCCTCAAGGGCTTTCCTCCACTGAAAAAGTTGAGTCCTCCGGATACGATGTAGTTTGATAAAACTAGCAACTCGTCGCCAATGACTCCAATCATGTTTGTTGACATCCTCCGGTCTCAACAAACACTTTGGTATCTTTATCTGATAATTTTAACGCTCTACGACCAATTACTAAAGCTGTAGCAGTGCCACTTTTCAGGCCATACTTAGCCATATAATTAATCATTCCAATTACACTGGTAAAAGCTGGATTAACTTTAATTAATTCAACTCCAAATCTTCTACAACGTGACAATATAGCTTCCCTAAACATTCCCGTAGACAAAAGGATCAGCATCTCATTATAAACTTTACCTTCCTCGCTCCGAGCAATGGATTTTTTCTTGGTAAAATCTAGAGACTCAATGGCCACAACACATACAAAAATTTCTGCTAATTTCACAACTTGACAAACAATATTTCTCATGGATGCTTGTCGTTGTCCTGTAGTTTGATTTTTCCGTTTATATGGGATTTCTTTTAAATATTCAATGTTACCATGTCTAGGATAATCTATATTTTTTGGTGTTGGCAAACAACAAATTGTTGCATTTCCTACGATATACCGCGCAAATTAGGGAAGCAAGTCAAACAATTATTGAAAACTTACGGATTAATCAACAATATAATTGGATGAATAACAATAATAAGGTTAATCATCCTAACCTGATACTAAATTTTCAAGTAGGTTGAAATATAGCGCTGTGCGCAGGCAACAGGCAACAGGCAACAGCTCATCTGGGGGAATGAATTGCTGATAATATAAGACTTTTAGCTATTTGGCCCCTACTGCAATTTGTAAATATACCAGCGCTCATTGCTATAAAAGTCGATCTGACTACCCAATA
>NZ_JAAHHG010000184.1 GCF_010692555.1 Okeania sp. SIO3B5
TCACGGGGACACGGGGACACGGGGACACGGGGACACGGGGATGGAGGCTTTGAATTTATGATTAAAAGTTGATTTTTCACCATTTTAGTCAGAGCAAAAGGGACGCTTATTGGCGCTCAAAATCGGCAAATTTTGGTAAATTTCACAGCTTCCACAATCCCCTCATCTCCCGTTCTCCCGCTCATCGTTAATTTACAATACTTTGAAACAGCCCTGCTCCCAGGAGGGGAAGTCATATCATGTCCGGTTGAATAATTAGACAATGGTTGTCCGAAGGCAGGAGGCAGGAGGCAGGAGGCAGGAGGCAGAAGGTTTTCTCCCATTTTTACCTGAATTTTATACACAAATGGTGCTACCGGACATGATATCAGGAGTCAGAAGCAAGCCTCCAAAAACATTTCGCCTTAAAAGGGGGAGTTTATAGAACCCATTTGAGATCTATATAATTTATGGTAGTCAAGTCTTGATCACGGATCAATTTTGAGGAAAAATCAGTTATCAGGAGTGTTGAATTTTTTGTATTATTTCTCCCCACATCTTTCTTCTTCTTTCTTACCTCCTGTCTCCTGTCTCCTGTCTCCTGTCTCCTAGCTAATTTGATATTTATGAAGATACGGTTAGGGGTTCTATACCATTTTTCCATGAAGTTGCACTTAATATTAAAGATGAAAATAGTCAGCGTAATAAGGTCTGAGCAACAATTATTAAGCACATTGTTATAGAGAAATGGTATTAGACCCAATTATTTTGATAAACAAGAATTAGCCAATCTAAAAAAGTCAGCATTATTGCAGTATAAAGTGGTAGTGGGACTTATATCATGTCCGGATAATCAGTTATAAAAAAATCTTTTCCCTTTAAACTTTTCTTTCCCTTCTGCCTTCTGCCTTCTGCCTTCTGCCCTCTGCCTTCCCTCCTCCAAAGTGTAACTATTCCACCGGACATTATATTACCGAATAATTAATTATTAATAATTAATAATTAAATAATTCTGGTTTAAAGCCTCCCCTTTTAAGGGTAAAAAAAAGAAATAATATCTCCTTATCTTCAATCCTCTCGGTTTTAACCAGAGGTAATTATCAATTATCCATTATCCATTATCCATTAATGAAACATTTTCTGGGCAGAAAAATGCTTGTTTGCGCAGCATTCCGTCAAAAAAGTCAGTCTAGGCAAGGGAATTACGTCAAAGCCCTAAAAATGGCTAGAACCCTTGGTAATAAAAATTATACCTTTTCGACGTAAAAGCCTCTGGCTATCTATAATTTGAGCCTATTTTTTACTGCTTTTTTGTGTAAGTCCGGGTAGACCAATAAAGCTATATAATACTAATGCAGGATGGCGGAAATAACTGACCAGTTACAAAATCCTAAAACAATTACAAATCAATAATTTTGACTTTTGACTTTTAACTTTTGACTTTTAACTTCTGCGTAGCGGCACTAAGTACCTTAACTAAAATAATTAACATTCTGATGATTACTAACACTGTAGAAAATTCCCAAAATACCTCTTTAAGTGCAGGTGGAACTGACCCAGAATATTTTGATTGGCAAGAAGTTTGGTATCCAGTTCATTATGTAGAAGATTTAGACAAAACTAAACCTACACCCTTTACATTATTAGAACGAGATATTGTGATTTGGTGGGAAGAAAAAAACCATCAATGGCGAGTATTTGAAGACCAATGTCCTCATCGTTTAGCACCCCTTTCTCAAGGTAGAATTAATGAGGCTGGATGCTTAGAATGTCCTTACCATGGTTGGGCATTTTCAGGCAGAGGAAACTGTGAAATTATTCCTCAACAAAAAGAAGAAGGAAAAGCTGAAAAATCATCAAGAGCAACGGTTAAATCTCTACCTACAAAAGTCTGTCAAGATATTTTATTTGTCTATGCAGGAAAAGTAGAAAATGCTGCTCAAACACCTATTCCTACAGTTGATGTTTTAGATGAAAGTTCTAATGAATGGGTTTGTTTAAATACTTTTCGAGATTTACCTTATGATGCTTTAACATTAATGGAAAATGTTTTAGATTCTAGTCATATTCCTTATACTCATCATCGTAGTGTGGGAAACCGCGCCAATGTTTCTCCTGTAGAATTAGAAGTAGTAGAATCAGGAAAGTGGGGCTTTAAAGGAGTTTGGGAAGAAGGTCCGAGAAAAGGTACTTTGGGAAGACAAGAAACTACTTTTATTGCTCCTGCAATGATGTGGCATGACCTTACTTCTAAACAATTTGGTCGTACATTAACAGTTGTATATGCAACACCTATTCGGAAAGGAGAATGTCGTTTATTTGCCCGTTTTCCTTTTAAATTTTCTTCTCCATTTCCCAAATTTTTTATTCAGTTAAGCCCTCGTTGGTATTCTCATATTGGGCAAAATGGAGTATTGGAAGATGACCAAATATTTTTACATCATCAAGAACGATATTTAGAAGCAAAAGGTGGTAGTGCGAATTTTTCAAAGGCTTTTTATTTACCGACAAAAGCAGATTTATTTGTATTTGAATTGCGTTCTTGGGTGAATAAATATAATGCTCAGTTATTTCCTAATGCAACTTTAAGTCCTGCTCTTTCTTCTGAAATATTATTAGATAGATATCATTCCCATACCAAAAAATGTAGTAGTTGTCGCAATGCTTTAAAAAATTTACAACGAATCAAAATAGGAGTAATAATTGCTACTTCAGTTATGTTGACAATTATCCTATTATTACTGTTAATTTTGGAAGATTTAAATATAATTGGGATGATTTTTATGATTTTAAGTTTACCCCTTGGAGTTGTTTCTTGGTTATGGTTAAATCAATTAGAAAAACAGTTTTATCAAGGTCGAGAAATTCCCCCTAGGAATTTACCAGATAATTAGGAAATATCAAAATTTTCTTGAGCGGGGGAGTAGGGGAGTAGGGGAGTGAGGGAGTGGGGGAGAAATTAAAAAACATATATCCTCACCATTACCATGCAGGACTACCCGGGAGCAAGATGTTCCCACTGTCTATACCATTACAATGTACCAGTACCTTTAGTTCTTCCTTCTCTCCTAAATAACTAAACTCCCTTCTTTCCTAGATAACTAAACATCTTCTTCCTTCTTTTTTCCTCCTGACTCCTGACTCCTGACTTCCCCTCCTGGGAGGGGTTAGGGGTGGGTTGACTCCTGACTCCTCCATCGTTTATTTATAACTAAATACCTTCTTCCTTCTTACTTCTTACTTCTTCTTTCTTACCGAATAATTAACTAATTAATAATTAAATAATTCTGGTTTAAAGCCTCCCCTTTTAAGGGGAAAAAAAAGAAATAATATTTCCTTATATTCAATCAAGAGCGGTTTTAACCAGAGGTAATTATCAATTATCAATTATCAATTATCAATTATCAATTATCAATTATCAATTATCAATTATCAATTATCAATTATCAATTATCCATTATCCATTATCCATTATCCATTATCAATTAATGAATTCTTCCTTCTTACTTCTCTGATAACAAATGCGCTTGAAAATACTGACGATATAACTCACATCTGGGATAACATTTATTACTCTGCCATTTCACTAAACCTAAACTATCTAACTTAAAACCTAACATTCCTGTTAACTGCCCATTATAATTTTCAGAAATTACATTTTTCATCGCTTCAGCTAACTCCGGATATTCTTCTAAATTCCACAAATGTCGTCGTAAATGGTCGCTATAAATTCCAGTTTCAGCAGTTACATTTTCCGGCAACTCTTCCAGAGTTAAATCCTGTTTAGAAATATGATATAAAGCTACCCTAACTAAATAAGGATGCCCGCCAACAATTGCCATTAATTTATCAACTTCTGACTCAGACCAATTCAAATTATGTCGCGATGCTAAATCCCGAACTTGTTGTGGATTAAACTCTGGTAAATCTATAGGCAATCCTACATTAAAAGGAGATTGATTAATATTCATGGGAATATAAACTTCCGTAGAATGTACTACCAATAATCGCAATTTTTTCCAAATAACTCGTCGCTTTGATTCCTCATGCCAAGCTCGTAATAATCCCAAAAAATCTTCCGCAATATCAGGATATTGAAAAACTCTATCAATTTCATCTAAACCCAACACCAAAGGATTATCTATTTGAGCTAATAAATACTTCTCAAAATAATCCTTACAATTAACTTTACTACCAAAAATATCATCCCAATAATCATCTAATTGATTAGGCAAACGTAACTCTCGCCCCACATAAGCACAAAACCATTTTAAGAACTTATCAAGATTACTAAAAACCTCTTTATCTACTAACTGAAAACTCAAAGGTACAGTCCGATATCCTTCCAACGTAGCATGGTGTAAAATTCTCGCCATTAAAGAAGTTTTACCCATCTGTCGTGGCGCTTTAATTCTAACCAACCCACTTGGTTGCAAAATAGCTTGATAACAACGTTCTTCAATAGGCGGACGCTCAATATAAAAAGTAGATGCCACATCAATTTGTCCCCCCGGTATTTCAGGTTCAGCAGAGGGCAAAGGAGCGCTATTTGTTGATGTAATGCTACTAACTTCTTCCGCAGGTAAAGTCTCTTGTTCCTCCTCTACTTCCGGCGCAATATTCTCCGGTGGGGTAGCCAACAGAGTCAAAACTTCTTTCAGAATAACCACACTATCTTCAGGCGATCGCCACTCCCGTTGTTGAATGCGATAGAGATAACCCCGTAGATCGTGGTTGAGGGGTGTACTCAGGGAAAACCCTACCCTTATCGGCAAAATTACAGGTTTACGGTTAGGTCGGGAAAATTGTAACTCCCTTGCCAGTTGTACTTGATAAGTAAGCAACTCACTTTGTACCGACTGGGGAGGCAAAAATAACAGTAAGTAGTCACACCGTTTCAACTCTTCATTAATACGCCGAAACCAATTTTCTCCCAGACGGATGCTATCGCCTGCCATAAAAACTTGATGGCCAGCAGCAGTCAGAGCAGTTTCAAACTGTCGCGCCAATTCTAGATCCGGGTCTTGACTGCAATAACTGATGAAAACTTGGGAACTATTGTGACTTACTATTTCTTCGTTATTGAGTAGTGGTAAAAGTTCTCCTAGAGGTTCTGTTTCACTTGAAGTTTGACCCTGTTTTCCCGAACGGTGGTCTGCTTCATCCAATGTCAGACCAAAGGAAGCAAAAAGCTGTTGAATTTTACTCAGGTCTGCACCCACTCGCCCTTGTCTAATTTTACTGATGGTGTCGGAACCGACTCCAGACTCAGCTTCAATTTCTGAAAGAGTAGCTCTGAGGTTGTACCGTTGTTTCCATTCTTCAATAGCTTCATTCAGTTTTTTCAGTCCAGAAGTTGTGAGAATTCGTCCGCGATCGCGCCTTGATTTTTTTTCCACTGTTTTTCCCTTATTATAATTTTATTGTTACAACGGTTTCCGTTGTTATGAGGTACACTTGTCGCGGGCAAGATGCCCGCACTACCATGATTTTACTATTCAAGCTTGTACCTCATTTGCCCGAAATATGCTGTATTTATTATTGTAAATGATTTTCACCAACTATCAGCTTTTCTGTTCCGGAATACTTTTGTAATGATTTTCACCAACTATCAGCTTTTCTGTTCCGGAATACTTTTGTAATGATTTTCACCAACTATCAGCTTTTCTGTTCCGGAATACTTTTGTAATGATTTTCACCAACTATCAGTTTTTCTGTTCCGGAATACTTTTGTAATGATTTTCACCAACTATCAGCTTTTCTGTTCCGGAATACTTTTGTAATGATTTTCACCAACTATCAGCTTTTCTGTTCCGGAATACTTTTCTACAGAATGCTACGCAAACGCAAATAGCTGTCAGCTAAAAATTCAAGGGTTTAAGTCCAGCACTATATTTGAAAAAGCGTGTGGTGTGTGTTAATAGGGGATTCAAACCTCCATTATACACCTTGAGAAGCTGATAGCTGATAGCTGATTGCTGAGTGCTACTTTTATGAGGTACACCTGTCGCGGGCAAGATGCCCGCACTACAATGATTTTACTATTCAAGCTTGTACCTCATTTGCCCGAAATATGCTGTATTTATTATTGTAAATGATTTTAACTAACCTATTGCAGGATGGCGGAAATAACTAATATCATGTCCGGTTGAATAGTTAGACTTTGGCGGTCCGAAGGCAGGAGGCAGGAGGCAGGAGGCAGAAGGTTTTCTCAAGAGTGTCACCTTAATTTTATACACGCTCCGATGCTACCGGACATAATATAACCAGTTACAAAATCCTAAAAGCCTTACTAAGTAGGGCTTGCTGATTAAATATAAAAGTCTTTACTGATATTGGTTTTAGGCTTTTTAGGTAGTGAAAAAGTACCCCTGAACTCCCCTAAGAATGCTCAAAAATTGAGTATTTGGGTAAGAATAGGGTAGACTTGGGCCTGGGATAATTTTTCTTTTGTATGTCTTCTACAACCCCTGATTCCTCTTGAGTTTTCACTACTCCCTACTCCCCTCCTGGGAGGGGCGAGGGGTGGGTCCCTACTCCCTGTCGAGCGCAAAAAGACTTTTTCAGCAAGCCCTAAGTAATACTTTTGACTTTTAACTTTTGACTTTTAACTTCCGCCTAGCGACACTATCAGCTTTTCTGTTCTGAAATACTTTTCTACAGAATGCTACGCAAACGCAAATAGCTGTCAGCTAAAAATTCAAGGGTTTAAGTCCAGCACTATATTTGAAAAAGCGTGTGGTGTGTGTTAATAGGGGATTCAAACCTTCATTATACATCTTGAGAAGCTGATAGCTGATAGCTGATTGCTGAGTGCTACTTTAGCGAAGATAGCTAAATTTTTCTAATTTAAGGAAGTTAACTAATTAACAACATTTTAACCGCTTTTCTCTGGAAACTATACTGCCTCACATAATTGACACTTTTCTATATTTTTTTACAGCTTGTTTAATTAAAATCCTAATATTCTCTACAAAAAAAAGCCGATTTCTTTAAAGTATTTATATAAACACAAAACAGGGAGCAAGCCAATGAAAAATATTTTTAATCGTTCAATTTTAACTATTTTTAGCACAATATTTTTTACTATTAATACTGTTACCCCTGCCCAAGCAAATTTTACTTTTGATGAGGTAGAAATCGACCAAAATCAAGTTATTGCCACGGCAATGCCTCTGAGCGATCTAAACGGATATTCTGGTTATCAACTGATTATTTTAGAGCAGCGTTCTAATCAAAGACCTTGCTGGAGTGAAAGTGAAGCAGGATTATATCCAATTTTAGTTGAGCCTTTGTTGTTAGACTTTAATTTTTCTGGTATTTGTGGAAGAGCTACTGATAGTAATGGTTACTCAATTCGGGTAGATGGTAATGATTTATCAGTTAGTCATAGATTAATTTTGCAAAACGTTGGTGGTGAAATTAAATTATTTGGCATTTCCTTGACAGGAGATAAAAAATTGATTGGTAGAAGTCGCGGACTTAGTAATGGAATGATGAAAATTTTTCTAGAACCTGGTTGGCAATTTACCAAACGTAGTTATCAAGGAAAAGTTCTTGGTCATTTTTATTTTAGTTATGATAGTTTTGCTGCTAAACAAGCTGAAGTTGAACAAAGAATATCTGAGATTGAGGCTCAAATTCCAGATAGTTTAGAGTTTTATGATAATACAAATTCAGCAATAGCAGAAGGTTCTTAACGAAGTCAGAAGTCAGAAGTTAACCCACCCCTAATATCAAATCCGGTTAAACAGCCATAGAATGGTTAAGTCTTTAGAATTCAGCAATTCTGCAATTCAGAATTCAGGAGAAGAAAGATAAGACAAGATGAGCGTAGTTATGACAATTGGATAATTTTTTTATGTCCAATTAAGCGGATTTGATATAACCCCTCCCAGGAGGGGGATGCGTGAGCAACTCTCCAAAAATATTTCGCCTTAAAAGGCGGGGTTTTAGACCTATATTATTTTGATAAACTGAAGATTCATAAATTACAGAAGTATTTTTTAATATACCTAGAAAAATGTAGATTCAATACACAATATAGATTTTTAAAATGGATGAATTAATTGCTAAATTTTATCAATTTCAATTAATTTATAATACCAATTTTAAAAAAAAATGTTACGAACAATAAGTCCAATAAAAATATTTTGCAGGAAATGCAATTTGACAAAAAATGAGGATTTACGACATAAAAACTGGCATTAAATCTATTCATTCTGACTTCTAAATTCTGAATACTGGATTCTAAGAATACCCTAGCTATTTGTAGCAAACATTTATTAAAATGGTATGACTATTAATAAAATAAGAAATTAGCAAATATTTTATCGATGGTAACTAGATTTAAAATTCAGTAGATAGCTAGAAAAATTTTTACCGCCCTACTTTCTAATTGATCAAATAGTTGTAGAAGCAAAAGGCACGGACATATCAAAAGCTTAAAACTCACACAACGCAAGACTTTTCCTTCTTCCTTCTTTCTTCTTCCTTCTTTCTTCTGCTATACATTAAAATTTTCTTTCACAAAATCAATAAAAAACCATGAAAATCAGACTTATGAACCATAGAAAAATCCATAAACAATCTCAGAAAGAATTGAATAATTTAGAAACATTATTAACTTTAATTGGTCTAGATTTAGTCATTCAAGAAACAGAGTATTTTACAGGAGATGATTGGTTGCCTTTATGTAACGATATTGATAGTGGAGAAATTTATCGGGACTGGTTTATTTGGCAAGATACAGAAGTTACTCAAGAATGGGAAGCTTACGATCATATTACCAATCAACGAATTATTGACAGTAACTTAACTAGATTAACAGCAAAAATAGATCGAATAGAAAACCAGAGAAACTTACAAGAATTCAATAGGGTGCGTTAATGAAATGTAACACATCATCAAAATTACAATAAATTAGGAAATTAATTATGACAGGATTAGAAATAATAATTTTTGCTATAGTACCAAGTATTGCTTGGGGAATAGGAATTGTATTTGCTTTTCCTCCTGATGATATTAATCATTATTAAAATTCAAAAATAAGTTAGTCCAGTAGGGTGCATTAATGAAATGTAACGCACCATCTATTAATCTTAATTTTCGGTGTGTTACTACTACGCAAATAAGTCAGTCCAGTAGGGTGCGTTAATGAAATGTAACGCACCATCTATAATCTTAATTTTCGGTGTGTTACTAGGCAAATAGGTTAGTCCAGTAGGGTGCGTTAATGAAATGTAACGCACCATCTATAATCTTAATTTTCGGTGTGTTACTACTACGCAAACAGGTTAGTCCAGTAGGGTGCATTAATGAAATGTAATATCATGTCCGGTTGAACAGTTATAAATAAATAACGGCGGAGGAGTCAGGAGTCAGGAGGGAAGAAAGAAGAAGGAAGAAGGAAGAAGAAGAACTGGAGTTGAAGGAGAAAGTTTTTTGATCACGCTATTATCCGGACATGATATAACGTACCATCTATAATCTTAATTTTCGCTCAGTTACGCTGCCGCTAACACACCCTACTGGCGCATCTAGGCTAAAATTGTGGGTAAAATTAACCCTCAGAATCCCCCCCAACCCCCCTTGGAAAGGGGGGAGAAGTCTATATTTTCTAATATCATGTTCGGATAATCAGTTATAAAAAAAACTTTATCCCTTTTAACCCTTTCTTCCCTTCTGCCTCCCCCTCCTGGGAGGGGTTAGGGGTGGGTTGCCTAGCTGCCTTCCTTCCTCCAAAGTGTAAGTATTCAACCGAACATGATATAACACACTGTTTTAAGCTTGACACGCCACTACTACATCTGAATTATTAATTATTAATTATTAATTATTAATTATCAATCGGTGTTCCATCCCCAGAAAAGATAAAACTCGCCCAATAATAAGGATGTTGATATTCTCCCTCCTTCAACCAATCTCGCTGAATTTCCAGCAAAGCATCCCTGCGTCCTTTTCCTGCTTTCAATCCCTGATAATAAGCTACCATCAAATCTTTTGTGGCCTCATCTTCTACTTTCCACAGACTAATCATTTGACTTTCACTGCCTGCAATAACGAAAGCACGACGTAATCCATAAATTCCTTCCCCGGCGCTAATATCTCCTATTCCTGTATCGCAAGCGGATAATACTACTAATTGAGTGCCAACGAGATTTAAGAGGGTGGCTTCATAAGCGGTAAAAACTCCATCATCTCCTCCACTCTGTTGTTTTTCCACTCCGGCAAACACTAACCCAGAACGAAATAGGGGATTATCAAAATTGGTTGAGTTTTCTGATGTAGGTTTGGATAAAAAGAATCCATGAGTGGCAATATGGAGGAAGTCGGGATTTTTGACTTGTTTGAGAGCGTTTTCTGTGGCTTTGGTTTTGGTTAACATTAGAGCTTCTGGGAATAGTTGACTAATGGTTTCTGCTTCTTTTTGTGTGCCTCCCAGGGGTAGAAATACGAAATCGGATAAGTCTATGGAACGGTAATTTTCCAGGGCGACTTTTTCTCCCTGTTGTTGATATTTGGGGTTGGCGATGACTAGGGGAGTTTGTCGGTTATTTTTGGGGTTTTGTCTGAGCAAGTCGCGTCCAGAGGTGAGATAGGTGATTTGATAATTTTCGACTAAATATTGGTTGTTTTCATCCACTAATGCTTCAAAGGGGATGAGGTTGAGAGCAGCATCGGGAGATAAGAGAATGGTTTTGGTATCTCCCAAGAGTTGGCGTACTGGCTGCATTACCATTTCATCGAGTTTTCTGGCAGAACGTTGGAGTTGTTCGAGAGGAACGTTGGAGTTCCGGAGGTATTTGCGTAATTTTTCTACTGTTTTGTCGATGGGTTCTGCTTCTCCTAAGTCGATGGCTTGGGGTTCCCCTGTTTGATAGAGAATATAAGCAGCATAGCGAGGTTTGCCAAAGCGCTCATTTTCGCGTGCTTTAGGATTAAATGGTTGATAGCGGACTAATTCTACTAAAGCAGTGTCAGCAGGAATTTGTTGTTGAATCTTTTCAAGGGTAATGGTTTGAGATAAATTGCCAAACTCAGCACTACGGCTACTCAGTTTGCCTGCGAGTTCTTTTATTTCTTTTTCCTGGTTGGCGAGTAGTTCGCGGTAAACTTCGGGGGAAGGAAAATCTTCTGGCTTTTTAAAGATCAGGTTAGAAAGTTGAGTGCGTTTAACGATGAGTTGATTCAATAATTCCTGAGTGTCAGAGTCATCAGTACGCTGGCGGAGAATTTGTAGGCTGTTTGTGAGAACATCCAGGATGCGTCCTTTGCGCTCAAAGATAGTTTTAAGTGCTAGACGAGTTGCTTCTGAGTTATTGAGTGCAGACTGGAGATTGAGAGAAATGGTTAAATCAGTCCATCCTGAAATTTTCCTCATGTACTCCTGTTTCTGGCGTTCATCACCTGCCACTAAGTTTTGAGACAGATTATATTCTTCCACTGCAAGTCCTTGGCTTAAAAATTTCACAGCATTGGTTGTCTTGCTTTGTGAGTAGTAAAGTCCTGCCAGATTGTTCAGAATCCCTGCCACATAGGGGTGATTATCTCCTAATTTTTCCTTTGTGATAGCCAAGGACTGTTGATAGAGAGGTTCCGCTTCTGTGTATCTCCCTTGTGAGTAGTAAAGCAATGCCAGATTATTCAAAGTCGTTGTTACATTAGGGTGATTGTCTCCTAATTTTTCCTTTGTGATAGCCAAGGACTTTTGATAGAGAGGTTCCGCTTCTGTGTATCTCCCTTGTGAGTAGTAAAGTAATGCCAGATTTTCCAGAGTTGTTGCCGCATCGGGGTGATTATCTCCTAATTTTTCCTTAAATATAGCTAAGGACTGTTGATATAGAGGTTCCGCTTCTGTGTACCTCCCTTGAGATTTGTAAAGTCCTGCCAGATTGTTCAGACTGTTTGCCACATCGGGGTGATTATCTTCTAATATTTCCTTCCGGATAGCTAAGGACTGTTGAAAGAGAGGTTCCGCTTCTGTGTATCTCCCTTGTGATCTGTAAAGTTCTGCCAGATTGTTCAGACTGTTTGCCACATCGGGGTGATTATCTTCTAATTTTTCCTTTCTGATATCTAAGGACTCTTTATAGAGAGGTTCGGCTTCTATGTATCTCCCTTGTGATCTGTAAAGTTCTGCCAGATTGTTCAGACTGTTTGCCACATCGGGGTGATAGTCTCCTAATTTTTCCTTTCTAATAGCTAAGGACTGTTGGAAGAGAGGTTCGGCTTCTGTGTATCTCCCTTGTAAGCTGTAAAGTGCTGCCAGATTGTTCAGACTTTGTGCAACACTGGGGTGATTATCTCCTAATTTTTCCTTTTTGATAGCTAAGGACTCTTTATTAAGGGGTTCAGCTTCTGTGTATCTCCCAAGAGATTGGTAAAGCAATGCCAGATTGCTCAGACTCGCTGCCACATCGGGGTGATAGTCTCCTAATTTTTCCTTTATGATAGCTAAGGATTCTTTATAGAGAGCTTCGGCTTCTGTGTATCTCCCAAGAGATTGGTAAAGCAATGCCAGATTGTTCAGACTCTTTGCCACATCGGGGTGATAGTCTCCTAATTTTTCCTTTCTGATATCTAAGGACTGTTGATGGAGGAGTTCGGCTTCTGTGTATCTCCCTTGTAAGCTGTAAAGTTCTGCCAGATTGTTCAGACTTGTTGCCACATCGAGGTGATTATCTCCTAATTTTTCCTTTCTGATATCTAAGGACTTTTTATAAAGAGGTTCGGCTTCTGTGTATCTCCCAAGAGATTGGTAAAGCAATGCCAGATTGTTCAGACTCGTTGCCACAGAGGGGTGATTATCTTCTAATATTTGATTTTTGATATCTAAGGACTCTTTATAGAGAGGTTCGGCTTCTGTGTATCTCCCTTGTAACCTGTAAAGTCCTGCCAGATTATTCAGACTCGTTGCCACTAAGGGGTGATTATCTCCTAATATTTCCTTTCTGATAGCTAAGGACTCTTTATAGAGAGGTTCGGCTTCTGTGTATCTCCCTTGTAAGCTGTAAAGTCGTGCCAGATTGTTCAGACTGGTTGCCACATCGGGGTGCTTGTCTCCTAATATTTCCTTTCTAATAGCTAAGGACTCTTTATAGAGAGGTTCGGCTTCTGTGTATCTCCCAAGAGATTTGTAAAGTAATGCCAGATTGTTCAGACTGGTTGCCACATCGGGGTGCTTGTCTCCTAATATTTCCTTTCTAATAGCTAAGGACTCTTTATAGAGAGGTTCGGCTTCTGTGTATCTCCCTTGTAAGCTGTAAAGTCGTGCCAGATTGTTCAGACTTTGTGCAACAAAGCCGTGCTTGTCTCCTAATATTTCCTTTATGATAGCTAAGGACTCTTTATAGAGAGGTTCGGCTTCTGTGTATCTCCCTTGTAAAATGTAAAGTCGTGCCAGATCGTTCAGACTTTGTGCAACAAAGCCGTGCTTGTCTCCTAATATTTCCTTTATGATAGCTAAGGACTCTTTATAGAGAGGTTCGGCTTCTGTGTATCTTCCTTGTAAGCTATAAAGTCCTGCCAGAATGTTCAGACTGGTTGCCACATCGGGGTGCTTGTCTCCAAGTACCTTTTTGTAAATCTCTAAGGCTTTCTCTGCCAAGGAAATAGCTTCAGCATACTTGCCTTGCTGATACAACTGAACAGCCTGCTGATTTAATCTCTCAGCCTCCGCTAACTCATCTTCCTCTGAAACCTGAGACAATGCTTGCTCCACAATAGGCACTGGCATCCCTACCCAAAAACCAGTCACCCCAACAACAGCAACCACAGACGATATAGATAACTTGATCAAACACTTTTTCATAATCAATCCTTCCCTAAAACATCATTTATTAGTTCTTCATCTTCCTTATTTAGCCGCTTGCCTAACACTAAATAATTTACTCTTGCCTTCTCCAACCACTCTGCCGCCTCATCCCTATTACCTAACACATACTCTACCACCCCTAATCCCAATTGCATCATCGCCTTAACTTCACTCCTCTCCTCCTCCACAGTCAACGCCAACCCTTGCTGATAAACCTTCTTCGCCATTAAATTTAATCCTACCCGCTGGTAAGTATCTCCCAACAACTGATAAACCGTTGCCGTCCGACTACCAGATTTGACTAACCCTTCCAACACCTCAATAGCCTCAAAATTTAATCTATTCCCTCGGTAAAAATAGGCTAAAATCAACCCTTCTTGCTCCTGACTTAACTCCTGCTGGTTAATAACCGCCACTTGTTCCCGCAAAACCTTTGCTTCCTCATCCTTTAAGACAAAAAACCAACCATAGTTATGATTAAGATATTCGTTCGTAGAAGTAATCCCACTATCAGCAGATACTTCAACGTCAAACCAACGCCCAGACACCAACTTGCCATCATAAACAATTTGGTTTTCCTTCGTTTCTCCTTCCCACTCTCCTTCTAAACCTTCAACCTTAACTGTATAATTAGTTGCCCCAGAAACTTCATTCCAGCGAATAGTTAATGAGTCATTGAAAACCGTAGTATAGCGAGGACTAATTAGAAAAGGCAATTCTTTTAGCTTTTCTTCTCTTAAACCAGGGAAACGGATTGTCTGGTTATTACAATCTGGGCACAATCTAATAACACCCTTCCCTTCAGGACATCCCTCAGAAACAAAATATGTTCCTGGTTTCTCCACTTTCCATTTATTGCGATCGCTACAATAAACCGTCACCGAAGCATTATTTCCCAGCATAACTTCATCCTCACCACTAAGAGTAGTAACAGACTCAGCTTGAATAAAATCCTTCCATTCTGCCTTTTTGACTTGGACATTCCCCAAAAAATCAATAAGCAAATGAATGGGAGTACTTAATACAGGCGTTGCCCATCCTATAATTATTAAGGTTAATGTAGCCTGAATTTTCCGTTTCCAATTGAGTTTCATCATGATTAATAATTAAAGTTTAAGTAGGTAAGTGAAGAAATTTACAAGCACGTCATTGCGACTGGAGCGGAGCGGAAGGAAGCAATCTCAAGGGTTTCAACTGCTTTAACATTTCGTTACATAGTGACGTTTATTCGCGCCTACCTACTTAATGACAACCTCTTGGCTTTCCTTATAGACTCCTGGCCACCTCAAACTGTCATTGCGAGGGGGGCTCAGAAAGCAGTTATGTCAGTTTGACAACCGTTAACCCCCCCGTGGCAATCTCTGACAACCTCAAACTGTCATTGCGAAAGGGGCTGAGAAAGCAGTTATGTCAGCTTGCCAACCGTTAACCCCCCCCGTGGCAATCTCTGACAACCTTAAACTGTCATTGCGAGGGGGGCTGAGAAAGCAGTTATGTCAGCTTGCCAACCGTTAACCCCCCCGTGGCAATCTCTGAGATTACTTCGGCTAAGTTAATACTTTCTGCAGAAGGTTAACTGTTTATATTACCGCCTCGCAATGACAACCTCTTGGCTTTCTTTCACCTCCGTGGCAATCTCTGAGATTACTTCGGCTAAGTTAATATTTTCTCCAGAAGGTTAACTGTTTATATTACCGCCTCGCAATGACAACTTCTTGGCTTTCTTTCACCTCCGTGGCAATCTCGGAGATTGCTTCGGCTAAGTTAATACTTTCTGCAGAAGGTTAACTGTTTATATTACCGCCTCGCAATGACAACTTCTTGCTTTCTTTTCTTCAAACAATGTAATTGTTAATTTTTAATTTTTAATTGTTGTTCAACTTCATATAACCATTCATACTCTTCAGAATTAATACTCTCACCCGCAGCTAGACGAGATTTGATTAATTGACGACATTGTTGCCAATTTTCTTTGACTTCAGAGAGTGGTTTACCTGTCTTTAACAAGACTTGACTATAGATGCAAAAAGCTGCCCCTGGATTTCGGATATATCTCTGATATTCAGGATTTTTAGCAATGGCCATTGCCAGCAAAAGACTAGAAATAGCATTATCGTATCGCTTTTGCTTAAATCTTGCCCAACCTAAATTTTTAAATATGCTATATTTTTGAGTCTGAAAATTCAACTTTTCCCTATCCGTTAACTGCTCAAAATTCTCTTCTTTTTCCTCTAAAAGCTGCAAACCTTGATTCAGCAAATCTATCGCTTCCCCATTCTTATTTTCCCGAATATACCAATAAGCAAGATTATTATAGGCATCCAAAAATCCACCTTTAGCCGCAATTATGTATTGTTTCTTAGCGTTAGAAAAATCTTGTAATTCTTCATAGATGGTTGCCAACTTATAACGAGCATCTAAATTATCAGAATCCAACTTAATTGCTTGTAAATATTTCTCTTCTGCCGAGGCTAATTTTTCCTGGTCTTGTAATTTTTGACCTGCCAGTTTGTAGCGATTAGAAATAGATGACAAATTCAACCAAATTACTAACAGTAATCCTGTCATTAATAAACTAGAAACAAGCTTTGCCTCCTCGTGAAAATATTGAGGAATTTTGACTTTATCTAAAAGTTTATCGAACCCTTTTTTTCCCGTTTCTGTTAACTCACTTTGAGCTTGCAGTAAAGATAAAATACTAGGAATAGCAATAGTTACTGCACCCCCTAACCCAGAACCACTACTCAGAAAAAGACTAGCCAAAGTTCCTAAAAGAGTTAAATTTCCCGTCCAAACAATAACTCTGATTACTCTCACCAACCAGTCAAAACGATTCCAAGGGTGGGATTTTTTTGCTTTTTCCTCTACAATATTATCTAAATACCACCACCAAGCATCGCGGGTTTTGGGGAAATTTTCTCGATATTCAGCTAAGTTAATATCTTGAATTAATCCATCAGCATTTTCTCTAAGTTTTCTATCTAATTCTTCAATTCTTAATATTGCAGAAGCAGAGGGTTTAATTTTATTTGATAATGCTTTATGAAGAGCATCCCTGGTTAATAAAATTTCGATAACTTCCTGTCTCAATAGGGGAGTATTAGAGGAATTTAATTTGTCTAATGCTTTTTCTAAAATCCTTTGATAATAGTCTAAAAAATCAAAAATCGAAACTTTCATCCCCTAACATTCCTCCGAATACCGACAGCTTTTCTTAGAAATAACATTCATCTAGTTCTTATCAACAAGTTATTGATAGCAACTTAACTAGATTAACAGCAAAAATCGATCGAATAGAAAACCAGAGAAACTTACAAATAAATAATTACAGCAATTTCGGAGTTAGTGAGGTACAAAATTTTATTTAGTAATTTTGGCAGTTCAAGCATCCTGCTTGTTACAGGCTAGAAGCCTGAACTGCAAAGATAGAGATTAATCTTCAACTGTACCTCACCATCCTCAAAAGTGCTGTATAGCGCTACGCGCTAGGCAACAGGCAACAGTAAATTGTGAGTGGGTTTGGTGGATTTAGGAATGTCCTAACCTAAACTTGTAGCGCTATAATTGAGGAAGGAAAAAGGAAAAGTTTTACTCATCAATTCTTTCTCTGATTCCTAGAACTCATACCTGAATTATGAGGGAGCGTTAGCATATCCTATAGGATAACCATTTCGTCACTGATTGCGGACACTCTTAAAGATGAAATGCCATACCTTGAAGAATAGTTTTTTGAAAGCGATCGCTAATTTTTGAGTTAAACTGCTGCTGTGGGTTAAGAGCTATTTTGGCAGCTATTGCTGCTGCTGAAATGGGAACTTCTTGAAGTGTCAAATGTAGACTATAAGGCAATACGGTTTCCTACGGAATGCTGTGCAAACAGTTAACGAAGTCAGAAGTCAGAAGTCAGAAGTTAACCCACTCCTGCCCCTCCCAGGAGGGGAGCCAGGAGGGGAAGTCGGGGATTTGAGCAAGGCTCCAAAAATATTACGCCTTAAAAGGCGGGTTTTTAAACCCATATTATTTTGATAAGACCAAAACTCATAAGACATAGATCTATAGATCTATAT
>NZ_JAAHHG010000185.1 GCF_010692555.1 Okeania sp. SIO3B5
TTTCTGTTTCACAGGGAGTGCAACCACTTAACCCTCTACAGACAGAGACGATGAGACCCACCGCCTTTTTGTACTAAGCAATTCTGTACTCCAGAAAGTTCCCTTAAGAGTTTTACCTTTTCACGGGTTTACGCTTAACTTCTTAATTGAACTCCATACTCGCTATTTGTTTTCATAGTTTTCTCAGGTGCGTACTACCGCTACTCCCGATTTAATCAAAATAACACAAAAAAGCACACAATGCAAGCTATAAGTGGATGCTGCGCGGTTTGTTTGTTGGTCGGCAATTCCCCTCCCGTTAACATTTGTATAACGGGAGACCCCTTGCCGACATCAAAGTTGGTTAAAATGTTGAAACTCAGAATTAATCAGTCAACTTATTAGTTAACATTAGATCGACTACATCATTTTGTAGTTGATTAGCAGCTCCAATATCCATAATGAGTTGTGCCACTGTGGAACTACGCTGACCTGCCAAGGTCATTTTACCATCATTCACAAATGTGTAAGCAGTTCTTTGTGGAAATGGTCTGATTTCTTTGACATACTTACTGTATTCACTCACTAGCTCCTGGTATTCTTGAGATGCAAAAAGTAGTTCTAGCTCTAAGTGGTTCCAGAATGCTATTTCCATAGCAGCTTGATAGTTTAGTTCTGGTGCTTCAGAATGGGATACACCACCTGCATCTGGCCTAGTGTTATCAACTTCTTCAAATAGATGTAATCGCAGTTTTACTACATAATCCATTTTTGCTAGAGCTGGTGCAAAGGTATTTTTATAGTAATCCCGAAACTCTTCAACACTTACTCCGTCTGCTTTTCTAATCATGCAGTGGAATTTTTCTATTCCTTGAGAACCGTTAGGAGAACCATTTTCAATTCCATCTATGAAAGTGATAGAGTTACCAGGAGTGGTATTATAACCTATTGCTTTGCTAAAGATGTTATGCTCATCATCCATCAAAATAGCTGCTGCTTTGAACCATATTTCTCGGTCTTCTACTGTTTTGAAGGTTAATTCAGCAATGCCATCAAAGTTTTCTTCAGGGGTAGAAGCATCTACTAAGTCTCCAATACTAGGCCATACTCCCCCATCATTATGAGCAACATGAAATTGCCAATATTGGTACTGGCCTGGCAGACGGGCACAAACTGGACCGTGAACGTTTCTCCAATAGTCATCAAATAGTTCGAGGGTTATTCCTTTTCTTTTCCAAAGGAGAACATAGAAAGCCACTTGTGCTTCCTGGTCACGACTTGAATAGTCGGCAAGTTCTCCTTTTTTAATCGGGGTTGATAGCATAGTTTGCTGCCTTTGCGTTTTTAGATATTACGAGTTTATCTATGGTTCTGCTGAACTTTCCAAAGAAGATTTTTGAAGCTTAAGAGTGTGACATCTCCGACACTAAGCTGACGCTATCAGTGTGGGCTTCTCGTTTCCCAGCCCCGGTATCCCGTCGGGCAAGCGCGTGCTTTAAGAACGGAATGCCCTACCGCCCTATTTTTTATATTTATCGCTGCATTCAACTAATTTGAGTGCTTCCACAAGAACCATACTACCACAGTCTGTTACTTGATTCTCTGCCAAAATTTTCAATCTCTAGCGAATTATCTCTACTTATCTCTACAGATGTTAATCAAAATGGTGATGATTATTGTGGTGGGAATAATTCGTTTAATTCCTCTTTTAATTCTCCGAGAGCGCCAAAGCAACCTGCTGCTTTATTAAATCCTGCATAGACACAGGTGAATACTAGCAGTTCTTCTATTTCTTCAAAAGTTGCTCCTTGAGACATTGCCATCTTAACGTGAGCGCCAAATGGGTTTCCTGGACCTACATGGTCTTGATTTACCACATCTATTGCTACTGTGAGCAAAGCTTTGGTTTTTTGATCTATTAAAGGTAGACCCCATGCTTCTCCAGCTACTCTGGTACAAAAATCCCCAAATTTTGGGTTGATACTACTTAAGCCTTCTTGCAGTGCTTTGTCGTCCAATACTGCGTTTTTATATGCCATAGTTATCTGGTTAATTTTGCTAGTTTGTTGTGTTTTGTGACGGTTTGTTTCCAGACTGTGTTGTTTCAGCATTACCTAACTATACCGTATCGGTGTTGTCAGTTGCTTTATCTCACAGTTTAACATCTTAATAAAACAGTTAGTAATCGATCGGCTTGTCAGGGAGTAGATGACGGCCACTTGATTTGATTCAAAGTATCAAGCCAAATGATTGTCCACAATCGTGAAAAACCTATTTTGGATTGACTTTTTAGCTATGAATCAAATTTACAAATTTGTGCCAGACAATTTTTGTTTTTCTATGAACCAGATTAACATTTTTACCAACATTTTTTTCAATTAAAAATCTGATTTACTATTTCAGGGACAAAATATTATGTGATGAGCAAAACCAAGAATTATCTTTAGGAATTTATTCTTGACATTGTTCAATATTAATGATACCAATTTCCCTTAATTCACTTTAATTAGGGTTTGCTGATTAAATATCAAAGTCTTTACTGATATTGGTAAGTGCCTTTTTAGATCGTGAAAAAGTACCTGATGTTCGCCTTATAAGGCTCAAAAAGTGAGTATTTTGGCGTATAGTTGGGCAGAGTTGGCAAGGGATAATTTTGTGTTCCTCCTACCTCCTCTACAACTCCCTCCAACTCTTGAGTATTAGCTAATCCCTACTCCCCTCCTGGGAGGGGCGAGGGGTGGGTCCCTACTCCCTGCCGAGCGCAAAAAGACTTATGAGCGCAAACCCTAATTAAGAATTGATACTTAATAAAATTTTACTGTTGCGTAGTATCTACTTAGAATCCTTGTGACTTAAATCTGGGGAGTAGTCAAATACCCGAATTAATTCAGATGACAGTGGTTTCCATTCCGGTAGGGAAGTTGCATGCAACGTCCCTACAAGGTCTTGGTTATAGCGATGTGGTTCATCAATTGGAAAAGCGCTGTAAATCATCTAAATTTTTTTGATTATTGTTTTTTTTCAGTAGAAATATCGATCCAAAAAACTTTAATCTTTTTCTAAGATTTTTGACAAAATAATTAGTGACTTTATAGGTTAATATTGACTATATACTGTCTTATTTAGAAACAATCTTATCAGGTTTCATCACGTTATTTGTTTTAATTTTTATTTGGAGAAATAATTAATCATGGCTGACGTTGCATTAAGAGACGCAAAAATTATTGGTCAAGAAAACTTTGAATTATGGAGTCAAGGCTTCGATCAAGATGGTTATCTTGATGTATTGCCTCACCCAGATATAGTAGTTCCCTTTTATAACCCTATTGAAGAGTGGCAAAACAACCCACAGGGAAACACTGGAAATTTCTTTTCAAGCTGGGGTCCAGATGAGGTATTAGAAGCACAACTCTCAATGGAAGAGTTAGAGCGATTAGAGATAGAAGGTTTAGGGGTTCTCACCTCAGCAGATGGATTAGTACCATGGTTACCTCGCCTCGATCCTAATACCGGACTACCCGTTTTAGATGAAAATGGAGACCCTCTACCTAGCTTCACTCCTTATGAACTACTCAGAGTGTATCAGGGTACAGCTCCTGACGGTACAACTTCTGACCCAATGATTCCTGGGCCATTGATAGTGACTGAAGCTGGGGACAAAGTACAACTGACTCTGACAAATAATTTAACTAAGGTAGAAGAAGCAGGAAATACTACAGCAAATGTATTTTCTAACCTACATACCCACGGTTTTCATACATCTCCTCTAGGTCGTAGTGATAATGTTCTACATTTACTAGATTCTGGAGAAACCTTTGAATATGATATTCAGGTTCCTACAGACCAAACTGCGGGTATGAGCTGGTATCACCCTCACTTTCATGGATATACTAATACCCAACTATCAGCAGGGTTAGTAGGTGTACTGCAAGTTATGCCAAGACATGATGAACCAGACCTGAATAAATGGGATCCAAGCTCGGAAAATTTCTATTCGATCACTGTTAATACCTACGGTCTTCAGCAAGTAGACCGACCAGGTTCACCAGATGACCCCCTTAACCAAAACCCTGATATTTCATTACCTGCGGGTACACCTGTAGAAATCGAAGGATTCACAGATGATGGTCTGCCAATTTATGAACTATCGGATGCTGTATTTATAGGTTATAACGCTAAACCAGTTGCTTATGACCCCCAACTACCTCTGGGTAGAAATGAGGATGGTACAAATAATCCTGCTATATTTGAATATGGTGGTGGTGTTTTAGAGGCACCAGCAGAAAACGTTATTCACACTGTCAATGGTCAATACAACCCCACACTTGCATTAGAGACTGGTGAGTTACAAACGTTTTCACTCTTGAATGCAGATGTTAATGCTCACCATGTTCTTCAGTTATACAAAGAAGAGATTGGTCCTGATGGGGAGGTGACACTTGAGCTTCAGGACATGACTTATGTAGGTCTTGATGGTGACTCTTATCCCGGTCGAGCGACAGAAGAAATTCGCAGAACTATGGAAGATTCACCAATCTTTCAACCTGGACAACGGATAACTGTAGATCATTCTTTCACCGAACCAGGTAAGTATTATCTGCTATCTAATGGTACGCCAGAAATTGTGGGTGAAGATAGTCCAGAGTTGATCCAGACAATGACCAATAAGTTGCCAGAAGGTCAAGAATCTCAGGGATTTGATGACGGTCACTATACTTGGGGACCACAGGTTTTGATGACTTTGGATGTGACGGGCCCAGAAACTGCTCCTGCTCCGATTCCAGAAGCTTATGATAGTCTTGAAGAAAGAGTTGAAGCACTGATAGATAGAGTTAATGCAGCAGAGAATGGTGTTGGTGTTGACCGGGAACGTACATATATCTGGAGTGCAAATATTGGTGGGGCGATCGCTGAAGGTAATAGTCCAGATGACTTAGAGGTAGAAACATTCGAGGGCACCTACAAAATTAATGGCGGGTATTTTGCTGGCGAGAATGAGACTCCACTAGCGATGCCAATGTTAGGTACAGCGGAAATATGGAATGTATTTAACATCTCTGGGTTAGACGAAGAAACATTGCCAGAGGAGATAAATCTTCCGCTCCTAGAATGGCATCCATTCCACATTCACCAAAATCCTTTTACAGTTTTAGATATCAACGGTCAACGACTTGCAGACTTAGAGAATACCTATCTACCTTATATAGAAGGGGATACTATTGCTCTACCCCCTACTCATCAGGATGGTACAGTCACGGAAACGAACCCCTACGGTGTAGCAGAATTTAATGGTGATGCTTCCCTAGTCAGAATGTATATGCAGTTCAAGGACTATGACGGCAGCTTTGTGAACCATTGCCATATTCTGTTCCATGAAGATGCTGGAATGATGGCAGTTGTGCGGGTGATTCTGAATACAAATGATACTTGGTTAGGGTTGAGCAATGAAGAGGGAGATGCTGATGGTACAAGTATCGAACTACTCCGGGGTAGCGGTGTCACAGGACCAAGTCTTAATTTGAGACCTTTTGGTTCAGACTTTACAGATGGAGTAGATATTGATATTGATGATGTAAACTCCTCGCTACCCTTTGCCGGCAATAACGTTACTGATAATACCACTGATGTTGTTGCTATGGAGATTGAAGGGGATCATACAGTTCGAGTATTTGATGGCAGGTCATTATTTAATCTGCAAGCACAGGGTATAACAGATGTTGATGGTGATGACACCACCTTACAAATCTTTGAATTTAATGCTTTCCAAGGAGTAGATGGTATTGCAGGGGAAAAAGGATCTGTTGCTACTGGTGATATTACTGGCAATGGTTTTACTGACATAGTTACGGGTATAGTTACAGAAGACGGGGTATTGATTGAGATTTATAATGGTGAAAATTCTGAGCTGCTTACCCGTATGCTTGTTGATGGATTGACCTCTGATGAAGATGGTTTAGAGAATAATCTCAATGTAGCAGTGGGAGATGCTGCTGGAGATAACTTTGAGGATATCTATATTGCTAATCAGGGCAAATTAACGATTTTGAGTGGTATTGATATTGAGAAAGCGATCCGAGCAGGTGAAGAGATTGATGCGAGTGATGTAGCAGCATTAGACGAACCTATTAGTCCCTATGGAGAAGATTATACAGGGGAGATTGAGATTACTTCTGGTTATGTACTCCAGCGACCTGAACCTGAAGATGATGTTGCTCCTACTGCTGATTTTGATCTGGTTGGTGAAGCTTTTGATACTACTGTTCAAGGTAATAATGCTAACATTACCACATTGGCTGTTGATACGGAACAGTTAGCAGAGGGTGATGAGCAGGTGAAGATTTGGACTTACCTTGGAGGTGGACATTACGGACATGGTGACCATGGTGAAGGTGAACATAGCGAAGGTGAACATGGTGAAGGTGAACATAGCGAAGGTGAACATAGCGAAGGTGAACATGGCGAAGGTGAACATGGTGAAGGTGAACATGGTGAAGGTGAACATGGTAATAACTTAGAAGCAAGTCACCTAGGGATCGATCATGGAGAAGAAGTAGAGGGTGAACATGGCGAGGGTGAACATGGCGAAGGTGAACATGGTAATAACTTAGAAACAAGTCAAGTAGAGAGTGATGATGATGGAGAAGGAGGAGAGTCCGATCTACCAGTTCGTCTAGATGCTGCATTTACCCCTGAAGGTGATATCACAAATTTATCTGGTACTTTTGCTGACGTTCCTGGTAATCAACGGGGTGAACCAGTTTTATTTGTTCAAAATGAAGAAGGGAATCGCGAAATACTTCAAGTTCGGGGTGGAAATCTCTTGGCAGAAAATAAAATTGGTACTACGGGTGATGATACCATTGATGGGGGCAATAATGGTGACAATATCTACGGGTTGGAAGGAGATGATATCCTCAATGGTAATTTGGGGAATGATTTGTTAGATGGTTTTCGAGGTGATGACTCCCTCAATGGTGGTGCAGGAAACGATACGTTTCATGGTGGAAAAGGTGACGATATTGTGACAGGTGGAGAAGGAGCAGATTTTCTCAATGGCCAACGAGGAGATGATGTTCTTACAGGTGGAGCTGATAGCGATATATTTGTCTTTGATACTGATGAGGTATTCGATCCAACTATGTTAGGTATTGATTCAATCACTGACTTTAATGCAGCAGAAGATTTCATCGAACTTGGTGCTGTGACTTTCACCGCATTTGATACCACAGAGAGTATACAACAGAGTTTTGCTGTTGTTGCTAGTGAAAGTGATGCTGGTATATCAGAAGCATTCATTGTTTACGATAGTACAACTGGTAATTTGTACTATAATGTTGATGGTACTGCTCCTGGTTTCGGTAGTGGCGGTCAATTTGCTACATTAGAAGGTGCGCCAGGGTTAGTAGCTGAGAATTTCATCTTGGGTTAGAATTTAGGACTTACCCATGAACGCTATTAGTAGTGGATTGTTTCACCTAAAATAGTGCATTAGATTCAATTCAAAAGTCAAAAGTCAAAAGTCAAAAGTGAGAATTTTCAAGTTATATCATGTCCGGTTGAACAGTGATAAATAAATAACTACGGAGGAGTCAGTCCTCAGGAGTCAGTCCTCAGGAGTCAACCCACCCCTAACCCCTCCCAGGAGGGGAAGAAAGAAGAAGAACTGGAGTTGAAGGAGAAAGTTTTTTTATAACTAATTATCCGGACATGATATTAAAAGCTAATGCACAGTTTTAGCTGTGTCAGTCCAGTAGGGTGTGTTAGCGGTAGCGTAACTGAGCAACACCCTATAGATAGTGCCTTTGTGTAAGTCCTGAATTAATCAAAATCAGGAGGTGCAGTTGTGCCTTCTGATTTTTTGAGGTATTGCTGAGAAGAAATGACAATTTGAGGAATGCGGAAATACATTATTTTGTCAATTTTTTTATTAATATTTTTCTTTGCTGTTACACCCCTTGCAGCAGCATCTTTTTGTCGTAATTATCAGGGTAATAATATTTGTATTCTTAGTATTAAACGTAGTGCTAAAAACTATTGGGAATATCGAGCAGAAGTTAGTATTAATAGCAAGAAAAAACCACTGGAAATTTATAATTGTCGCACTGAAGAAAAAATACAAAAAAATGGTAAGATTGTTAAGTTTCAACCTAATGGTGCGGGTAAATTAATTTGTAATGTTCTGAATAAATAGGGCTTGCTGAAAAAGTCTTATGGGTGAGGGTAGGAGACAGGAGACAGGAGACAGGAGACAGGAGACAGGAGACAGGAGACAGGAGAAATGGGAATGAGCGAGGAGGTAGTAGTTAAGAATTGTAAGAATGATTTTTCTGCCCAACTATGCACCTAAAATACGCTCCTTTTTGAGGGTTTTAGACTGAAACAGGCGCACTTTTTTTGGAATAGACATCTCCAATAATAAAAAATAAAATCAACTATCGTAAAGAAATTATATCATGTCCGGATAATTAGTGACAAAAAAACCTTTTCCCTTTAAACCTTTCTTTCCCTTCTGCCTTCCCCTCCTGGGAGGGGTTAGGGGTGGGTTGCCTTCTGCCTTCCTTCGTCCTAAGTGTGACTATTCAACCGGACATGATATTACAGCGGTTTCCGTTATTATGAGGTACACCTGTCGCGGGCAAGATGCCTAAACGCAGGCAAGATGCCTACGCTACGATGATTTTACCATTCAAGCTTGTACCTCATTTGCCCGAAATATGCTGTATCAATTCTTTCCCACTACTCCCTACTCCCTACTCCCTACTCCCTCTTTTCTGGAGATGTCTATAGAACCCATTTAAGATCTATATAATTGTGGTAGTCAAGTCTTTTAGCGCATCAATTTTGAGAAAAAATCATCTGAAGAAGTGTTGAATTTTTTGTATTATCTCTCCCCACATCTTCTCTCTTCCCTCTTATATCATGTCCGGATAATTAGTTATAAAAAAACTTTCTCCTTCAACTCCAGTTCTTCTTCTTTCTTCCCCTCCTGGGAGGGGTTAGGGGTGGGTTGACTCCTGAGGACTGACTCCTGAGGACTGACTCCTCCGTAGTTATTTATTTATCACTGTTCAACCGGACATGATATTACCTCCTGTCTCCTGTCTCCTGTCTCCTGACTCCTAGCTAAAAAAAACTTGATATTTATGAAGATACGCTTAGGGGTTCTATAGCAGACTAAGCAAAGCTTAGGACATATCAAAAGCTTAAAAGGAAGATTCTTTTGCTAGATAACTAAACGCCTTCTTCCTTCTTCCTTCTTCCTTCTTCCTTCTTCCTTAGCAGACTAAGCAAAGCTTAGGACATATCAAAAGCTTAAGAGGAAGATTCTTTTGCTAGATAACTAAACGCCTTCTTCCTTCTTCCTTCTTCCTTCTTCCTTCTTCCTTAGCAGACTAAGCAAAGCTTAGGACATATCAAAAGCTTAAAAGGAAGATTCTTTTGCTAGATAACTAAACGCCTTCTTCCTTCTTCCTTCTTCCTTCTTCCTTCTGCTACACCACAAAATTAACTAATTTTCCAGGCACCACAATTACCTTTTTAATCTCCTTACCTTCCAAATGACGCTGTGCGACTTCCGACTCTCGCGCTAACTTTTCCAAAGTCGCCTTATCCGCTTGTGCTGACACCTGAATAGTACCCCTAGTTTTACCCTTAATCTGAATCACCAAGGTAATTTCATCTACAACCAAAGCATCCGGGTCAAACTTAGGCCAAGGGTGAGTATGCACCGAACCAAAATTACCAGCAACTTGCCACAACTCCTCAATAATATGAGGTGCAAACGGCGCCAATAACAACAACAAAGTTTCCAAACCTTCCGCATAAATAGGCGAATCTTTACAACTAGCATCAGCAAGAGCATTACTCAACTTCATCATTTCAGAAACAGCAGTATTAAACTGATAATCTCCATCTAAATCTTCTGTTACTTCCTTAATAGCAATATGCACCGCCCTTCGTACATCTTTCTCTACTTTAGTTAACTCTCTAGCAAACTTACTTTTTATCCAAATCAACCCTTTCTGTAAATCATTCCTAGTCTCTTGTTGAGTTTCTGGATGATTAAATTTTGCTTCTATTGCAGCTTTCACATCAGCAGCAGCATAAACTTTCACCACATTTTTGAGTTTAAACGCAGCAAGATTTTTTGTGATTTCAGTAATCAAATACCGAGACCAACCCAACTGTTTCAAGTCTGCTTGAGTAACACCGCTATTTTTTACTTTCAACTCACTTAAACTATGATTTGCAGAAAACTCAGTTATCAATAACCACACCCGGTTGAGGAAACGAAACTGTCCTTGCACATCAGCATCATCCCACTCTAAATCTTTTTCCGGTGGAGCTTTAAATAAGATAAACATCCGCGCGGTATCAGCTCCATATTTTGACATCACATCTAAAGGATCGACACCGTTATATTTAGATTTAGACATTTTCTCAAAAAAGACTTCCAACTCATCTCCAGTTTTCGGATCTTTGGCGTCTTCTGGGTTGACATCAGCAGAGGGAATATATTTACCGGTAATTGGATTTTTGTAGGTAATACCTTGTACCATTCCTTGAGTTAACAAACGTTGAAATGGTTCGTCAAAATTGCACAAACCTCTGTCGCGCAAAACCTTTGTAAAAAATCTGGAATACAACAAATGCAAAATTGCGTGTTCGATACCACCCACATATTGGTCTACAGGCAACCAGTCATTTACCACTTCCGAGTCAAACACCTGTTGTTCATTAGTCGCATCTGGATAACGCAAGTAATACCAGGACGAATCAATAAAAGTATCCATGGTATCCGTTTCCCGTTTTGCAGGAGTGCCACAACTCGGACAAGGAACATTCACCCAATCTTCCAATTTTGCCAAGGGTGAGGGACCGCGACCAGAAAATTCCACACTGTCTGGCAATTTCACAGGTAAATCTTCATCTGGTACAGGTACAGCACCACATTTCGGACAGTGAATAATAGGTATTGGTGCGCCCCAATAACGTTGTCTAGAAATTAACCAATCTCGCAAACGATATTGTACGCGACCTTCTCCATAACCTTCGTCTTCTGCAAGTTCAATAATTGCTTTTTTGGCGACAGTAGATTTTTCACCATTAAACGGACCGGAATTCACCATGGTGCCAACATCGGTATAAGCATCTGTAAGTTCCCAGTCATCATTATCCGAATCATCTGGCACAATGACATTTGTAATGGGTAGGTCGTATTGTTTGGCAAACTGGAAGTCTCGTACATCGTGAGCGGGTACTCCCATGACTGCACCTGTACCATATTCATAGAGTACATAGTCGGCGATCCAGATGGGAATTTCTTGGTTGTTGAATGGGTTGATAGCTTTGCCACCAGTGGGAACGCCACGTTTTGGTTTGTCTTCAGCGGTGCGTTCTAGTTCACTTTCGGCAGCAACTTCTTGAATGAAGGTTTCGACGGTAGTTTGTTGTTCTGGGGTTGTTACTTGTGCTGTTAAAGGATGTTCGGGAGCTAAGACGACGTAACTTACGCCGTAGACAGTATCGGGCCTGGTGGTAAAGACACCGATTTTTTTATCCATACCGACTATGGGAAATTCGAGGTAAGCACCGACGGATTTACCTATCCAGTTGGCCTGCATGGTTTTAACTCGTTCTGGCCAACCAGGCAATTTGTCCAAGTCATTGAGGAGTTGTTCGGCATAGTCGGTAATTTTGAAGAACCACTGACGCAATAATTTACGTTCGACTTTTGCCCCGGAACGCCAGGAACGACCTTCGCCATCTACTTGTTCGTTGGCAAGTACGGTTTGGTCGATGGGGTCCCAGTTAACGGCGGATTCTTTTTGGTAAGCGAGACCTGCTTGGAAAAATTGGAGAAATATCCATTGAGTCCAACGGTAGTATTCGGGGGAACAGGTGGCGACTTCTTTTTCCCAGTCGATGGAGAAACCCAAACGTCTTAGTTGTTCTTTCATTTGGGCAATATTTTGGTAGGTCCATTGGGCGGGTGGGATGCCACGGTCAATGGCTGCGTTTTCTGCGGGTAGTCCAAATGCGTCCCAACCCATGGGGTGCAGGACACGATAACCTTGCATCCGTTTGAGTCGGGCAATGACATCGGTGATTGTGTAGTTACGAACATGACCCATGTGTAAGTTCCCGGATGGGTAGGGGAACATGGATAGAGCGTAGAATTTTTGTTTATTCTTGTCTGTAGGGGTTTGATTTTGGTTTTGTTCGGTCCATATTTTTTGCCACTTTTGTTCAATGGATACAGGGTTATATTTGGAGTCCACAGTTTTTCTCCGTATTATTTTCGATAGTCTTGTTTTCTTGATTATTTTTGCATATTCCCCGACTCTGAGGATTTATTGTTACATTATAATACTGAGTGTAATATATGGAGTTCGGAAAAATTATAATTTTTGTTGGTTGTGGGAATATTATTGGCAGCTTCAGCAGTTAGAAAAAGTTGTAGTGAGTCTCTTAATATTTTTTCCCTGTTTTGTACTTTTTTAGTCAGATATGATTATGGTAGTATTCAACTGTCAGCTACTGATTTTGGAGTAGGTAAAAGCTATTGGGAAATTCAGAAATAATTACAAAATTATTGCCAAAGTACGCTTCTTTAACCTTAGTAAAAATTATTCATTATTTGCTGACGGCTGAATACTTAGTGAATAGAATAAGGATAATTATACTTTTCTTAGAATCATTAATCCATTCCAAAATGTAGGATGTCCATTTATATATGTTAATTGATCGAAAATGATTTCATAGTGGGGATGATTTTCTTTAACAAATTCTAAAGTAGCACTGCGTGCTTCGTTAGTGTTAGTGTCATCAACTAATATTATTACATTCTTAGAAAAATAAGGTTTGGCTACATCAAGAGACTCTTTCTGATGATCATAGGAATGGTTTCCATCATAAAAATAAAAACCTATTTTAGTATCGGTATTGTGGTAACTTTCAAAATACTCTTGGTAGTCTAAATCGAAAAAACTGCTTTTTGGATGTTTAACCTGCTCGTAATCTTTTAAAAATTCTGCTTTTGGTCCACCAAATTCAGAAAAGTTATCAATCCCTATAGAAAAACAATTATGATTTAATACTCCTGCAAAAAACGAGTAACCCCTCCAACACCCTATGTTCAAATAGCATTCGTCTGGTTCTAAGAATTTTGTTATTTCGTTGATCAGATACCCAATAGCAATTGTTGACATTTTTGGTATCTTTCGCAGAAATGATAAATTGCTTTTTATCTCTTTATCGCGATTTTTAAAACGTATATTAGCTTCATCATAAGTTAGGGATTTTCCTAAAAAGCTAATATTTTTACCAGTACCTATACCTTGATCAATTTGATCGTAGGGTTGAATAAAAAGAAACTCAATATTAAATATTATATTAGCAAAATCTTGAGGGGTAAGTTTCATGTTTACTTTTTCTCCAAAGAAAGTCAATATTAGATAATATATTATCTCAGAGACTGTTTGTTGTCAAAAAAAGTTAAAAATGAGAATCACAGACTTTTTAAACTTCTTACAGTAGTAGCTTTGAAAAGTTTATCAACTCCATTATCAGCGGTCAAAAAAATTATCTAGAGACGCTGTAAAATTTGACTGATATAAGAGTATTGGATATTCAGACAGAAGCAGGTAAGAAAAAATATTTTTAGACCTAATACAGAACCAAAATATACTGATAGATATGAAAATGCTGAGGTAGCTTTAGCTGTTCTGAGACCTTTAGATGTTAACCGTTTACCAAAAGTCATAATTAGTCAGGAAAATCTAGAATTTTCTAGTTCTAAATGGGGAGAAAAATTAACAGATATTATAGAAATTAGTAATCCGATTCCAGAAACAATTTTATCTGGTAGATGGGAAGTTGCTCCCCATGCAAGTGACCCTCCTCATACTCCTTATGACCATAGTTGGATTTCATTTTCATCTTATTGGGTTTCATTTTCATCTTATAAGTTATATAGTTGGATTTCATTTTCATCTCATAAGTTTGAAGGGAATCATGTAGAGTGTGAAATTACAGTAGATACCAGTAAGTTAGTAGAAAATGAAATTTATAAAAGGGAGATAATTTTACATAATAATTCAGCATCAGAAACCCTGAAAATAAATATTCAGGTGAAAACTGCTAGTGTGCCTAAATTAGAAGTTAGCTCCATTTTTATATTCTTTTTTAGTCACTTTGTTGTGGCAGTGGTTATCGTTTACATTTTTAATTCATTGCTATTCCATCCTGTATTTCTTCAGTGGGCAGTAATATACATAGGAGTATGTGCTTTATACATACTTCTATGTGCTTTAGTTAATCCCATAACTAAACCCCTACCTAAACCCCTACTTTTTACTAAACCCCTACTTTTAAAAGACAAAGAGATAGGTTGTTTCACTGCTACAATAACTGTTGTAACTTGTGTGATGTTTCTCGGTATTGCTCTATCTGGAGGTGTAGTTTGGCTGTATTCCTGTATATTTGTGGAAACAATGTTAATAATAACAACAATATTAAAAATAATATTTCAAGTCCCGATAGATAAATTGTTCTCGAAAGTAGAAAAAATACTTATAGCTCTTTTAATAATAGGATTAGACTTTAGCTTAATTATAACTTTTACGCTTTTTTATGAAATCATTCCTCAACTACACTGTTTTACTTTAGGAGAAATTTTAGACTCAGCAATAGTAGCGATCGCCTCTATGTTTGCTACTCTAATCCCCCTAATTTACTTATTATTCAAACCTGTAAAAAAAATTTCTAAATACAGAAAAGCAGAGCTAAATTTAATTCAACCATAACCACCATGTAAATCTTAGGAAAAATCTCCAATAATTTCACTGTTTCGTGTTCTTTAAAACCTACTAAAAACCCATGAATAATTACCCCAATTTTTGTTCTCAAGGCTATGAAATAATTAGATAACTCGGACACAATAATATTGGTGGGCGAGTCACTTATCTCGCTGAAAATATCCAGACTCAAAAAAAGGTAGTTATTAAACAATTTCAATTTGCCAAACTAGGAGCAACTTGGGCAGAATATGATGCCTACGAGCAAGAAATTGAAGTCTTAAAAAGTCTCCAGCATCCAGCAATTCCTCAATACTTAGATTCTTTTCAAACTGTTGATGGTTTCTGCATGATTCAAGAATATATTAATGCGGAATCTGCTCGGACTTTTCGTCAGTGGCAACCCCAAGAAATTAAACAAATTGCTATTTCAATTTTAGAAATTTTAGTCTATCTCCAAAATCAACCACAACCTGTTATTCATCGAGATATTAAACCGGAAAATATTTTAATTAATGAGCAATTAAAAGTTTACTTAGTAGACTTTGGTTTTGCCAGAATGGGAGGAGGAGAAATAGCAGCAAGTAGTGTTGTGAAAGGTACGATGGGATTTATGTCTCCCGAACAAATGTTTAATCGCTCCTTAACTACGGCTTCAGATTTATATAGTCTTGGTGCCACATTAATTTGTTTATTAACTGGGATAAAATCTGGGGATATTGGAAATTTAATTGATGCGAATTATCGGATTATTTTCCGTCATTTAGTTCCACCATTAGAAAGGGGTTGGATTAATTGGTTAGAAAAGATAACAGAACCAAAATATATCGATAGATATGAAAATGCTGAGGAGGCTTTAGCTGCTCTTCGAGTTTTAGATGTCAATCGTTTAGCAAAAGTTAGAATTAGTCAAACAAATCTAGAATTTACTAGCGATAAATGGGGAGAAAAATTAACAGATATTATAGAAATTAGTAATCCGATTCCAGAAACAATTTTATCTGGTAGATGGGAAGTTGCTCCCCATGCAAGTGACCATCCTCATACTCCTTATGACCATAGTTGGATTTCATTTTCATCTCATAAGTTTGAAGGCAATCATATAGGGTTTGAAATTACAGTAGATACCAGTAAGTTAGTAGAAAATGAAATTCATCAAAGGGAGATATTTTTACATAATAATTCAGCTTCAGAAATTGAAACAATAAATGTTCAGGTAGAAACTCGTAGTTTGCCGAAATTAGAAGATGAATCCATCTTCATGTTTTTTTTTACTCGCTTTGTAGTGGCAGTTTTTATATTTTTTAGTTTGAATTCATTGCAATTCAATACTCTATTTATTTGGTGGGCAGTAATATCTATAACAGTATGTGCTTTATTTAATTACATCAACAAAGCTGTTAAACGCACAATAATTATTGGTGTTTTATCTATCATAATTTTTTTGAATTTTATAATGATTGCGATTGGAGTGCATATAAGAGATTTATTGCAGTTATTATTTCCAGCTATAATAATATTAGTAATTTCGTATTATTTAGCTAGGCTTTATTTATTTATATTGGAAGAAACAATGAGATTAATAATAATACCTAAAAACAAGATCGATCGATTTTTCTCCGAAATAGAACAAATACTTATATTTCTTTTAACAATAGGATTAGACTTTAGCTTAATTGTAACTTTTAAGATTTTTCATGAAGTCATTCCTCAACTACACTGCTTTACTTTAGGAGAAATTTTAGACTCAGCAATAGTAGCGATCGCCTCTCTTTCTATTACTCTAATACCCCTATTTTATTTAATCTTGAAACCTCTCAAAATAATTTCTAAATACAGAAAAGCAGAACCAAATTTAATCAAACCATAATCAAAATATAGTGGCTCGGAATCTCATGTAAAAAATTAATTCCTTCCTATTCTCAGTCCTCTAAAAACTTACTAAAAACCCATGAATAACTATCCCAATTTTTCCAACTATGGCTATCAAACAATCAAAGAACTCGGACATAACCGTGCAGGTGGAAGAGTAACCTATCTTGCCACAGAAATTAATACTCAAAAAACAGTAGTAGTTAAACAATTTCAATTTGCTACAACCGGAGCGCATTGGTCAGAATATCAAGCCTATGAAAGAGAAGTTCAAGTATTAAAAACACTAGATAATCCTAGTATTCCCCACTACTTAGATTCTTTCCAAACACCATCAGGTTTCTGTATGGTACAAGAATATAAAAACGCTACTTCTTTAGCAAATTTAGCAACCTCTCAAAAATGGCAACCCCAACAAATTAAACAAATAGCAATTTCAGTTCTAGAAATTATTAAATACCTCCAAAACAGAATTCCACCAGTGATTCATAGAGACTTAAAACCAGAAAATATTCTAATAGATGACCAGATGAACATTAGCCTAGTAGACTTTGGTTTTGCCAGAATAGGAGGAGGAGAAGTTGCTGTTAGTAGCGTAGTCAAAGGTACATTAGGATTTATGCCTCCAGAACAAATGTTTAATCGTGAATTAACAACAGCATCAGACTTATATAGTCTCGGTGCAACATTAATTTGTTTATTAACAAACACCCATGCAACAGAAGTAGGCAGTCTCATGGATGACATGGGAAAAATTAATTTTCAGCAGAAAGTAAAACACCTCAGTCAAGACTTTATTGCCTGGCTAGACAAAATGGTACAACCCAATTATAAAGATAGATATTCATCAGCAGAATTAGCCCTTGATGCTTTAATTCCCTTAGAAGTATTGCCCCCTTCTCGAAGACAAAAATTGACTCAAACAGCATTAATTACCACTATTGTATATATGGCAATTTTAAGTGCTGCTTTTGCTATGTTCAGAGCCTATAATATTCAACTAAATGAACCCCTTGTATCCACGAAAATAGAAGATTCATTTCAAGCTCAAAACAAAAGGAAATGCCTCAATCATCGAAAATAATTACAGCAGTTTTTTAGTTGACGAAGCATAAAGTTTTAGAAATTTATAAACAAGGGAAATATATAGCAATCCTATTTTATTCATGGTAAGCA